>CAZNET010000395.1:0-3262 GCA_964571885.1 uncultured Pirellulales bacterium | reverse complement strand
AAGAGCTTTCAAAAAACAAAGGCGGCGATTATGCCGACGTACAAATATAAGCACTTCATTTATAAGAAAATCCAACAGGGTCTATATCATGGAAAAATCATTTCTTAAAAAATGTAAGGCATGTGGTAAGGAAATAAGCCGATACAGTCCTTTTTGCAGTAACTGTGGACACCCTCAGAGTACAAATCTAATTATTTGGTTGTTGGTTTTGTTTTTTGTAATTGTTCTCGCTGCTTATACGGCGTTTATGTGTTATTGCAGCTGTCATCCGGAACGTTATACATTACCGAAAGATCTTCCGGAGTTAAAAGAAACTGTTAATAAATAAGTTTGGGAATCATATATATCCTTCTTTGAGATAGCTATATAAGATTGGTCAGATTTATGTTTTGAAAAACTGCATACATCATATGAAATCTAAAAAAAGTTAAGTTAAAGATATAATACGAAATGGCACAATTAGCTTTAAAGTGCAATGAAATGACGCCGCAGTTATTATACTGGGAAACCCAAAAAGGAATAGAATTTCTTGATCGCGTCGGTCTAAAGAAAGAATATGCGGTATTGGATTTTGGCTGCCGGGTTGGTCATTATACTATTCCGGCCGCAAAAACCGTTGGAAGCAAAGGGATTGTTTACGCGATCGATATTCAGGGCGATGCTTTAGCTGAATTGGAGCAGAAAAAACAAACGCACCGTTTAAAGAATATAACAATAATAAAAACAATGGGCCAATTCGTTTTGCCCCTGGAAGATAAAAGCATAGAGATCGTTTTGCTATATGATATTTTACATTACCTTAAAAAAGACGATAGGAAATTATTGTACAATGAAGTTTCTCGAATTTTAAAACAGGACGGTCTGCTGTCTGTATATCCTAAACATTGCTTGGAAGACAATCCCATCATGGAACTTAGAATGATAAGCATTGAGAAAATTAAGAACGAAATAGAAGGCTCGCAATTTGCGTTCGCTGATAAACATTGTGATTTGATAAGCCATGATGACGAATTAAATTATGGTTGCGTGTTTAATTTTACTAAACAGATATAGCTTTACAAATATAACACCCTACGTGGAATGGTATGAATTGGTTATGGTTAGCATTAGCAAGCGGTTTTGCCGTGGCTGTGAAAAATGTCATCATCAGAAAACTGGTATTTTTGACAGATAAAAGAGTAATTCTTTATTCAAAGTATTTGTTCGTTAGTATTTTTGCGGTTTTATTGTTTTGTTTCATGGGCATACCGAAAATAAAATCGGCCTTTTATCCTTCCATACTTGTTGCTTCGATTGTAGATGTTATCGCTGCATGGTACTTTCTCAAAGCAATTGAGTCGGCACAATTAGCCAAAACGTTTCCTTTGGTTGCTTTTACGCCGATATTTTTGCTTGGAACCTCTTTCTTGATGTTAGGGGAGTTGCCGACGTTCACCGGCATAATTGGCATATTGTTAATAGTTTGCGGGGCTTATCTATTAAGAGTGGAAAGCATTCGAGTTGGTGTATTAGAGCCAATTAGGCTTTTATTTAAGGAAAACGGACAACGGCAGATGCTCTTAGCCGCATTTTTATTCAGCCTGCTGGCAGTCTTTTTTAAAAAAGCGATTTTAAATTCATCCCCTTTTTTTGCTTTTAGTGTGACGCAGGTACTGAGCACGTTGTTTTTAACAATATTTTTCCTTAACCAAAATACTCTGAGTAGTGTTATAAAAAAAACATGGGAACATTTCAATTGGTTGTTTTTTGCAGGCATCGTTGGATTTTTTGCCGGTTTGACGTTATTTGCCGCTTTTAAGCTGGGCCTCGCCGCATACGTCGTTAGCATCAAGAGAACGAGTATTTTGTTTACTATCTTATTGGGATATATATTTTTCAAAGAAGATCACATTGTAAAAAGCCTGTTAATCGGAACGCTTATGGTATGTGGAATATTCTTGATTTCGGTAAATTGAAGAAGTGAAGGTGTCAATCATAGATTTCATCAAAAAACGTAAGAATGTTATTTGCAGTGAAAATCAGGGTATTCAATCGGCCGTCCATTTGATAAATGAAATGAAGGAGAGAACATTTACCTTTAAAGGAGTGAAAAAGAAGTATACCGGGCTCAGCGGATCGGAGCTTCTAAACAAGCTTCAAGAAGAAATGGACCGTATGCTTATCATGTACCGTTATAGCTCAAAAATAAAAACTTATACTGACAAGGCAGGTATATTCCAGGCAAAAATAAAAATCATCGGCAAAACCAGCGCTATGAGCAGATATAATCCGTTGAATGTGGAAATGCAGATCAAAACGGAATTTGCAGAAAAATAAATTGCTGTTTAATTGAGCCATTGTAAAAATCCATGAAATTATCGAGACGGATAAGAAAAAAATTAACGGTATATTTCCTTCAGCGGGGGCAACAGCTTGCCGAAAACGGTGATTGGCAGGACGTTGAGAAGTTGAGAAAAATATTGACCAGACTTAGTCAAATCGTATTGCCTTTGAGAAAACGGCTGGAAACGAACATTCGCTGTGCGGGCTTGAATCCCGAAAGATTGGTCGACGCTTATTTTGAACGAGCGATTGATCAGTTAATCATGCTGGCTCATGTCCTTCGTGCGGGCGTAGAGAATAGCGGTTATCTGGAAAAATTTCGGTTTGATGATTCTTTTAATATCCTCGAACACGCCTATAAGAAAGGAAAGGGATTGATTAATATTTCACCCCATATTTGCGGCTATCCGCTCTATAGCGGTATTATATCCACCCGTATCCCCTGCGCTATCTATATGCGTCATAACAGCGACCCGAAAAAAATGAGTGTCACTAAAACGGTGGGAGAGGCCGGAAATGGAGAATTAATTTATCCGCCTAAAGACGCGACAAATCATCAGCGTCTTCAGGTTGCGATTGATGTGCTTCGAGAGGGTAAAATGCTGTTCATTACACCGGATACACCTCGAAAGCGGGATGAAGGTGTTCCCGTAGAAATCCTTGGCCGGACAGCATATTTTCCGACTGGGATATTTATCATGTCCCTGCGGACGGATGCGCCGGTCGTGCCCGCATGGTGGTATTGGAAGGATGGAGCTTATAACATAAGTTACAGTGAACCAATTGAATTAGAACGCGGCGGCAATCTGCGGGCCAAAGCCGCGGATGCTATGCAAAAATGGGCTGCGGATATAGACGTATTTATTCGCAAACACCCGGACATGTGGTGGAACTGGCTTGATAAACGCTGGACACAAATTATTCGAAATAATGACGGAAA
>CAZNET010000394.1:2036-3266 GCA_964571885.1 uncultured Pirellulales bacterium | reverse complement strand
ATAAACATGATTGTCTTGCTGAAGAGAAACCAGATCTTGTAAAAGAGTGGCATCCAACAAAAAATGGAGCCTTAACCCCTTATGAAGTGAGATCTTGTTCTATGAAGAAGGTCTGGTGGAAATGTCCTAATGGTGATGATCACGAATGGCAAGCAGCCGTAGCAAAAAGATATAATGGAAGAGGATGTCCAATATGTGCTAACTACAAAGTTGTCAAATCCAACTGTTTAGCAACGTTACATCCAGAGATAGCAGAAGAATGGCACCCTACAAAAAACGGTAATATTACCCCATACGATGTAACCCCGGAATCTCATATGAAAGTTTGGTGGAAGTGCTCTGAAGGAGAAGATCACGAGTGGCAAACAGAAGTTAGATCTAGAAAAAGAAGTGGTTGTCCTATATGTAGTGGAAGAAAAGTTGTTGAATCAAATAGCTTGGCAACTCTGTATCCAGAACTGGCAAAAGAATGGCATCCAACAAAGAACGAAAAGCTTACTCCCCTTGATGTTACTCCTGGATCTAAAAAAAAGTATGGTGGCTCGCTAGTTGTGGGCATGATTGGCAAGACACGATTAACCATCGAACCAGTGGCAGAGATTGTCCAAAGTGTAGATATAAGAAAGCAAGTAGAACTCGGAGGAGGAAACGCGAAAAGGGTCAGTTGAAATTATTCTAGTCCTCATTGAGTAGGACCATTCTGAATCGCCAGACACAGGGAAAAATCCAGAGTGTAGGATGGGCTTTAGCCCATGCTGTTAAAATAATTCAGGCCGAAGGCCTTCAATTATTAAGCGACCAGCGACAATTCGCCCTCTGTGTCCTTCGCCTGTCTCGCCATAGCCCCAGTCGTTCGTAGTCCCTATCCTGTGTAGCCTCAGCGAAGAAGGATCATGCCAAGAAGCATCGGCGACGGCGGATGAACGCAGCCTGCCCTCGAATGCCCCTATCGGGGGTGGTGAATATACACCAGAGCCGACAAAATCGGCTTAATTTTCGATATTCGTACTTTACTTTTCAAAGTACTCCGGGTCTTCGAGCGTTTTCTTTACCAGGTCGAGGAACTGAGCGGCGTAGGCCCCGTTGGCGACCTTGTGATCGACCGACAGGGTGATCGACATGATCTTTCGGATGCGAATGCCGCCTTCGTCGGGGACACACGTGTCACTGATTCTGCCGATGCCGAGGATCGACGCCTGGCCGGGGATGACCACCGGGATGAACGAATCG
>CAZNET010000394.1:734-2026 GCA_964571885.1 uncultured Pirellulales bacterium | reverse complement strand
TACCGAACCCGCCGAGGTTACTGACGGTCGTGCATGCACCTTCCAGATCGGTCAGCAGCAGTTTTTCGTTCTGGGCCTTTTCGATCAGAGCCTTCGTGTCGGTCGCGATCTGCTGAACCGTCTTTGTGTTTGCGTCCTTGACGACCGGCACGATCAGGCCGTTCGGCGCCGAGACCGCCAGGCCGATGTTGATGCTGTCGGCGATGCGGATAACGTCGCCGTCAAGCTGGCCGGCCATCGTCGGGTACTTGGTAACCGCGTCAGCGACAGCCTTGAGGATGAAGTCGTTGAACGCGACCTTGACATCGCCGGTGCTGTTGAGTTTGCTTCGAAGCGCGACGATGCCGGTCATGTCCGCCTTGACGGTCAGGTAGAAGCATGGGATCTCGCGTTTGGATTTGACCATGCGTTCTGCCGTAATTTTCTGCAGTTTGTTGATTTTGATGACCGCGCCGAGTTTGATCTCCGAATCGACCGGCGGCGCCGCCTTTGCCGTCCCGGACTGAGCCGCAAGCTGCACATCCTTTTCCACAATATTACCTCTCGGCCCGCTCGCCGTGACAACCGCCAAATCGATGCCGAGATCTTTCGCCAGCTTCCGCGCACGCGGTGTCGCGAAGATACGGCCGGTTGCCGGCCCGCCTTTCGGCTGAGGAGCCGCCGCCGGCTTCAAGGGCTCGCCCTGTGCCTGCGCCGCTTCGCCCGCCGGTGCCGCTGCAGTTTCGCCGCCCGCAGACGCTTCGCCTGTAATCGAGGAAATCAGCGACTCGGGGACATCCTCATCTTTGTCAGCCAGAATCACAACCGGGTCGCCCACCAGCAGCGTCTCATCCTCTTTCGCGAAAATATGCTTGACAAAACCCTCGCCCGGAGATTCCATCTCCAAAGTCGCCTTGTCAGTTTCGACTTCGCAGATGACGTCACCTTTTTTGACCTCATCGCCAACCTTGACATGACACGCCACGATCATTCCTTCCTCCATGGTCTGGCCGAGCTGCGGCAGTTTGACGACGTTGACCGAAGCGGGAATGTCAACCGGCGCTGATGGGGCGGCGGGTTGAGCTTTCTGGGCCGGGGTCTGTTTGGGTTTTTCTGCGGCGGGAGCTTGTGTCCGAGCTGCGGCTTTCGCATTTTTATCGGCGCTTTCTTCAGCATTTTGGCCGGGGATTTCCTCAGCTTTGTCGGCAGGGGCTTCGAGTTTTTCGTCTTTTTCGCCGAGGAGCATGATGGTGTCACCGACGAGATAGGTTTCGCCGTCCTTCGCGAGTATCTGCTTAACGAATCCGGCGGCG
>CAZNET010000394.1:0-724 GCA_964571885.1 uncultured Pirellulales bacterium | reverse complement strand
TCCAGGGTCGCCTTGTCGGTTTCAATTTCAAAAATGACATCGCCTTTTTTGACTTCGTCGCCGACCTTGACGTGACATGATTGAACCATTCCCTCTTCCATTGTCTGACCAAGCTGGGGTAACTTTACTTCGGTTGCCATTTTTATCCTCGTATATAAATAAGTTTAAAAAAGAGCTTTGACCTCATTTGTTCTGATCTTAACAAAGCGATTTTGCCGCTTCGACGATTCTGTCGACCGATGGGATGCTCGCCAGTTCGAGCGGTTCGCTCATCGGGGGCGGGCAGTCAGCGGCGGCCATGTTGAGCGGTGCGGCATCGAGATAATCGAAGCCGATCGCGCCGTCATCGAATTTGTATTCCATCAAACGTCCGGTGATCTCCCGGCCGGTGCCGCACATATAGAAGCTTTCGGCGACGGTGATGAGCTTGCCGGTCTTCTTGACGGAGGAGGCGACGGTGTCGATGTCCATGGGTTTCAGGGTTCGAAGGTCGATGACCTCGGCGTCGATGCCCTCGTCGGCCAGTTTCTGTGCGGCCTGGAGGACCCACATGGTCATTCGGCTGTAGGTCACTATAGTGACATCTTTGCCTTTTCGTTTGACGTCGGCCTTGCCCAGCGGGACGATGTATTCATCCTGCGGGACGGCTCCGAGCTGGCCGTAGGTGGCCTTGTGCTCGATGAAGACGACCGGGTTGTCGCTGCGGATGGCGGCTTTGAGCAAA
>CAZNET010000393.1:0-3273 GCA_964571885.1 uncultured Pirellulales bacterium | reverse complement strand
TGTCACCGTGGACGGCCAGACGCTCGAAGACAACACCATCACCGTCCGCGACCGAGATTCGATGGAACAGATACGCGTCTCAACGGACCAGTTACTCGGCCACCTGCGCAAAATACTTGATCTATAAAATTTCTAAAGTTTTTTTTAATAAATTAATGACCTGCAATACTCTCTTTTAATAGAGAGTCGATAATGGAACAACCGAAACCAACGAAAAAAACTAAATGGGGGCTTTTCAAGGCCGTCGTCAAATGGATCTGGATAGCCATTCTTGTGTTATTACTGATCCCACTGATTATCTTTAAGGGACCATGGAAAGTCATCACCCTGCTGCTGGTCTTCTTGGCATCTGTGACAATCTTACCCGCTAAGTTTCGAAAATATTTCTGGATAACGGTCGGGGTAGTAGTTGTTTCACTTATTATCTGGATATTCATACCACAAAGCCCCGATGATGAATGGCGGCCGTTGACCCTCGACGACCGGTGGGCAAAACTCAAAGCCAAATACTATGTCCCCGATGAAGAAAACGCGGCTGTGATCTATAAGGAATTATTTGAAACTTACGATCCAAATATTGAGATTATAGATGACTGCGATCTCGATGATATCGTCCGCACAAGAGCCTGGACATCACAGGAAGATCTTGAAATCGTGGATTTGTTGAAAGAGCATAAAAATACGATCGAAAAACTGATTTTAGTTTCTCATTACGATAAATTTTATTTTCCACTCGACAAATCCATCTTTCAAACAAACAATCTCTTTGAAGTTTCAAAAATAAAAAGTTTAACCTCTCTTTTGCAGTGCTCGGCGAATCTCGATCTTGGCGAAGGCAGAATCGAAGAAGCGATCGAAAAACAAAACGCAATAATAAGAATTTCCGGTCATTTTCGTCAAAGACCGACAATGGTTAGTTATATGATAGCCCAAACGATTGAAACACTTTCGGTTAAAGGATACCAACGCATAGTAATGCATGACGGGACAAAAGAACACCACCTGAAACTTATCGAAAAACAGATTAAAAGTTTTCGATATCCATTAAAGGAGCAAAATGAACAAATAGTGGATTATGAGAAATTGTTAATAAAAGGCTTTGCTTCGTTATATTATGAAATCAATTCCAAAGAGAAAACAAGGATAAACCTGCATATTGTTCAGCATATGAAGGAATTGTTCGAAGATAATCTTTCTGAGGACACGTTAGAAAAAGTAAAACGCGATGAACCATCGCCTTATCTACAAAACCTTTCTTCGAAAATTAGTGCGATATTTATGTGGCTCATGTTGCCCTCAAATCCGCAGAAGATTTTTGATTACATCGACCAGACATACGACGAATATGTGTACGTCATGGTAAAGCCTGATTATAGCTGGAATAGCAATCCGCCACCCCCTCCGATTGCAGATACGTTTAAGCTGAACTATAAAGCAGTATGTAAACTGTTAATAACGGCATCTCGGGCAACTTATTACCGTTCCTTCTTTTGTCAATTAAGAACAAAAGCCTACAGACGCGGCAGCCTTTTGATAATCGCATTGCGTCGATACAAGAACGCTCATGGCGATTGGCCGGGGAGTCTGGATGAGATAAAAGATTTTACCGACGAGGAAAATTTTGTCGATCCGCTAAATGGCGGTGAATATGTCTATCGCTTGACAGATGATGGATTTATGTTATACAGTAAGGGCAAAAATGGTATTGACGATGGCGGTGAGGATTTACATTCGCCGGATGATGCGAACGAACCTGATGATATATTGATATGGCCTCAAAAGTTAGAACTGGAGGACGAAACGAATGACTAATAAAACGGTAACGATCAGCGAATTGAAAAATTATGTCGGACAGGAAGTAACATTAAAGGGCTGGATATACAACAACCGGCCCAGCGGCAAGGTGCAGTTTCTTATCCTGCGTGACGGCACGGGCCTCTGTCAGTGCGTAATTGAAAAAGGCAGGATCGATGACGATCTGTTCGATGAGATAAAACACGCAGGTCAAGAATCATCCATGACAATCACCGGTTCGATTCGCGAAGAACAGCGTAGTGTCGGCGGTTACGAAATGGCGGTTGCCGCGGCGAGTATTGTACACAAGGCGGTCGACTACCCCATCACGCCTAAATCGCACGGCGTCGATTTCCTCATGAAAAACCGTCACCTGCACCTGCGCTCGCACCGCCAGTGGTGCATCGGCAAGGTCCGTCATACGGTCATCGACGCGATCCGCCGATTCTTCAACGACAACGGCTTCACCCTCATCGACACGCCGATCTTCACCTCGATGGCAGGCGAAGACGCCGGTTCGCTGTTCGAGGTCGATTACTTCGGCGAGCAGGTCCACCTCACCCAGACCGGCCAGCTCCACCTGGAATCGGCGGCCATGAGCTACGGCAGGGTTTACTGCTTCGGCCCGACTTTCCGCGCCGAGAAAAGCAAAACCCGCCGCCACCTCACCGAGTTCTGGATGGTCGAACCGGAAGTCGCCTTTGCCGACCTGAATGACCTGCTGAAACTGGCCGAGGACTTCGTCAGCTTTGTCGTCCAGACCGTCCTCCAAAACAACAGAGCGGAACTCGAATCGCTCGAAGCCGACATCGAATCGCTCGAAAAGATCACGCCGCCTTTCTACCGCCTGACCTATACCGAGGCGGTCGAGATACTCACGGGCGAAAAAACTAAGCAATTCATGGCAGAACAGTTGCAGGACCTTCAGAATCGAAAAAAAGAAATTGAAGATAAAATCGCCGACTACGAAAAACAGCTCGCCGGCCCGATGAAGCAGTGGAAAAAAGACAAAATGTCCGCCGAACTGATCGAACTGCATTCGGAACTGGCCGAACTCGAAACGAAGATCGAGAACAATCCCAAGCACGCCAAACTGGCCGCAGAATTTCAGTGGGGCAAGGACCTTGGCGGCTCAGACGAGACCATCATCTCGCTGATGCACGATAAACCCGTCTTCGTCACCCACTATCCGCGCGACGCCAAGGCCTTCTATATGAAGACCGACCGTGAAAAAGAAAAGGTTGTCGAGAACTTCGACCTGCTCGCCCCGGCCGGCTTCGGCGAGATCATCGGAGGCTCGGTGCGCGAAGACGACTACGACTGCCTCCTCGCCCGCATCAAGGAAGAAGGCTACGACCAGGCCAACTATGAATGGTACCTGGACCTGCGCCGCTACGGCTCGGTCCCACACGGCGGCTTCGGCCTCGGCATCGAAAGAACCGTCGCCTGGATCACCGGCGAAAAACACATCCGTCAGAC
>CAZNET010000392.1:0-3278 GCA_964571885.1 uncultured Pirellulales bacterium | reverse complement strand
TTCTGAGCTTGGCATTACTCTTGGGCGTAGATTCGGTTACAGCGAAATAGGTCTTTGTCTGGCGATTTTTATTGTCATAATCCGAGTAAATACAATTGTCTTTCGGATCCTTGATGCGTGTCTGGTTGCCGACATCATCATAGGTGATCGTCGTCGTTTCATACTGAGGCGTACCGTCTGAAGCAAAACCATCGGTAACGATGCGCTCTATTTCTCTGCCCATCACATCATAGGCATAATCGACTCTGGACTCAATAACCCACGAGCTATTTTCGTCATAAGCATAAATGGAATCATATGCTTTTGTGTTTGAACCATGATAATCTGTGCAGGTATAACTGAGTATTGCCTTGTCGCCATAATCCCAGACGATCGTGTCGGTCAGGGTTGCCATGGAATTGTAATAATAATCGGTCGATGAGAACAGGCCGGTAGTTAGATCGGTTTTTGTTTCCACTGCTTTCAATCCCCGGCCGTCATAGAAGTATTCAACCCTGCTGAGCGGGTCATTCTGGTGGTCATATAATGTTACTTTGACAGGCAGCCTGCCGTTAGCAGTGTACTGAGTTTCCTTGTATCCAGTTAAAACTTCATCATCTGTAGGATTGCCACTTTGGGCAGCTTTAGTTTCCGCCGAAAAAGACTTTTCAGAAATGACGTTGTGATTGTCATCATACTCATATATTGTCACTGAACGCAATAAGGTATCATAGAAATAGTCAACTGGTTCAAAATCATCATCTGAATCTGACAACGCACCTGGATTATGATAGGTTCGGATTTTTGATAGATTACCGTAATCATCATAATAATTCTTTGTTACCAGGCCATATTGATCGGCCTTTAATAAGACCCTGCCGTCCGGCTCCATATAATATCGTTCGATCCTCGTGGAATTTTCAAATTCTTCTTCTTGACTATTCCAGTAAGCCACCTTTTTGGATTTCAGAAGCTTATTATCGTCATATTCATATAATGTTATCTCACCACAACCACAATCATTTTTAACCAACTTAATGATATACGTATCATCGCCGGGATCTGTGGTTGGTCCGTCACTGATAGACAAATATTCATAAAGAACCTCAGTCCATTCATTAGTTCCTTCTTCTAAAAGTTCTTCTTTTTTAACTAATAATCTATTGTTCTCAACGTTAGTTTGATCAATCGTGCCATCATAGGTTCCATAAGTATATTTCGTCGTTACTGGTTTTGTGTGACTGCCAGACTGATCGACCTGCTGGTAGGTTGTTTCTTCTACAGGCAGTGCATAACCTGCGTAATCATGATATTCTTTCGTGGCATAGGAAACCAATACATCGTCACTGCCGTCATCGAACGGATCCTTCATGTCATAGACCGACTGACTGATCAGATCGCAGATATGAACATTCGGATTATTGGAAGAAGGATCATCTAATTCACCAAAATCAATAAATCTGCTTTGGTCAAATACGTTAACGGTTTTTCTGCCGACCAGCTTTAAGTTGTTCACGTTAAAATATGAATCGTTATCCCAGTGTTCTCTGTAATCGGGGAATTCATACCAGTATTCCCTAACAGTAGAGGGTCTGTATGGCAAATCGAGGGTGTAATCGTAAAATGTCATTTTGGCGGGCACATCGACGGACATGGAGATATTTCCTCTTACCTGGCCTTTTTCATTGACGATGGTCAAATCCTGCCTGTAAGGAATAGAAGTAAAATCAAACTCGAACATAGGCGTATCCTGCAAATGGAAATCTTTTACATAAACAGTACACATTCCATCTTCATCGTCTGCTGAATCCGGCTCAATGAAGTAATACCAGTTGTAGATTCTTGAGATATTATTAAAATCGGCAAATTCATTTTTCTGGCGGTATTGTCCAAAAATATCATAAGTTTGACAGGAAACGAGATGTGATAAGGAAGCCTTGTAATGTGTACTTCCGTCAGGTTCCGGTGCACCTTTGAAGATGCCAACAATCGGGTTTGTTCCATAACCGCTTTTATAATACTGGTAAGTCTTATAATTTTTTTCATCTCCATTTGTCGACACATCAACATCTTCGTAAACAACCAGATATTTATCGTCTTCAGATGTATATTTGCTGTCATCAAAATAGATTAGTTTTTCATTAGTTCCATCAATTTGCAGGGAAACCCCATTATAATCGAAACTGTAATTTTCATTTTTCAGAATAATCGAAACCTTAGTGTTGTCATTAAAATTATAAGCACCCCCTGAATAACCATCGCCATTGTAGTCATAATGAGCCTCAACGACCGCAAGGAAGTTTTTGTTTGTTTGGTATATAGTATCTTCCCTGTCCTTGTTTGAAACAAAGTGAATCGTATTACCCTGAATATCGGTCATCTTCTTAATGGGAGTGACTACCCACCATTTATTAATGGCATCAGGTGTCCAATAACACCAACGATCATCAGCACCGTCAATCGTGTTAACAATCAGATCGGTATATATGCCACCACAGTTAATGTCTAAGATGTCTAAGATGTCATCTGATGGATGTCTTGCCGGTCGAACTGCCGCTAAATGGTTCGACCAATCACAACCAGGATTTGCTAATTTCGAATAAACATGAAGAAAACCTAATTTATTTGGCTCATCTACATTGATAAGACCGTCACCATTAATGCCACATTTTGCAGGGTCATATAAAGCTTCAATAGGCATATCGTCACCGAAAAATTCGGTCGTGTCGAATGTTATTACGGTGCCATTGCTTCGGTATAAGGTGTAATTGATAGTTAGCGGATCAAATAGTTCATCGAAAGGATCGTTAGTGGTGCCATCCTCAAGCACAGGCTCAAAAAATACTTCTTCATTATATTGAACCTCATACCTGCGAACACTTCCACTGGTTGTCCTGATAATATAGTCACCGGAACCGTCATCGGGATCCGGTGTATAAACAGCTTTATATGAACCTTCGTATCCCTCATCATTATTTTGATCGTCCTCGGGAGCTATGTCCCGAATATAATGACCAACAGATCCTGTTTTATGCCTGAACAAGTGCATCGAACCGTCTTCGTATTGGACATAAATCGTTCCAAAGGCCAGGCCGCTTGCATCGGTATCAGCCACTTTACCTTTGCTCGTTTCTATCCCGCTTTCTTCGGAGGAGTCATAGAAGTTGGCAAATTCACTTAAGAGGATCTGCATATTATTGGTCCAGCCGGGATAAAACGGATACTGCATGTAATTTCTGCCGCTGTTATAGAACCGCCTGAACTCAAAGGGAAACTGTCCGGGCCAATCGACGGTAATA
>CAZNET010000391.1:0-3290 GCA_964571885.1 uncultured Pirellulales bacterium | reverse complement strand
CCACTGTAACCCTGCACTAATACAATATCCCGCCTTATAAGAATCATAGACAGGATAATCCCTGAAAAAATAGTCAAACAATACTTTTTTTTCATGGATGCCTTTCTGGAAATAAAGCTGAGCCATTGTCAGTTCATAAAAGTCCGTAAACAAAATGCCTTCAGAGATTTGCCGACGTTTGTTCCAATCCAAAATGACTTGCCCTTAATTATACAAGGTCAGTATGCTGGTTAAATTAAATATTAACCGAGGATTTATTCTGTATCGATTGAACCGAAGCGGATTCATTCGCATCATTCCCGCCTTCGTCTGTTTTACAACCGGAAATAATTAAAAATGATACAATGAATACTGCTGTCAATAACATTCTGATAGGTCTCATAGTAATACCTCCATAAAATAAATTAAAATTTCATATTTTTACGATGTTCGATTTCCAAATACGATCAAAGGCTTTATAACCTTTTCTTCTTTAGTCTCCATAAGGTGGAATGCTTTTTCCATATCATCAAACTTGAATGTGTGACTGGTCATCAAGGTAGGATCCACACGTTTGGCTTCGATATGTTTGGCCAAATCCTCTTTCTTCGTGAAGATTCCCGTGCACTCGAAGACCACATCAATATCCATTTGTTTCCAGGGCAGCTTGGCTGGATCTTTTTCATTCACCATTTGGTATTCTTTACCCGCAATCGTCAGAGAATTTTCGGTAAATTCAACCTCTTTTTCATACCTGCTGTAAACGGTGTCGTATTTCAAAAGATAAGCCAGGTTATCCGGCGGGACCAAATCATTAATCGCGACGAGATCAAATTCGCTGTCTTCCTGAATAATTTTCAAAACCGCCCTGCCGATCCGTCCTAAACCGTTAATCGCTACCTTCATGATTGTTACCTCCAAACGGAACTTGAAAAACTGAAATCATTTTTATTATGTACCGGCAATCTATCGCGAAGGATGACAAGGCTGAGAGATGGCATCCAGAGTCTGGCCGGCAAGCTGCTCGGAATGTGCTTTCGCCGCAATATCACCAAGTGATACAATTCCCACAGGTGTATTCTTGTTATCGAGAACGATCAAACGACGAACCTGTTTTTCTTTCATGATTTTAGCGGCTTCGTCAACATTGTCTTCAGCCATACATCGAGCAATTTCTGGACTCATAATATCTTTGACATCAACTTTACCAACCTCTTTGTCTTCGGCTATCGCCCTGACCACCATATCGCGGTCAGTAATCACACCAATGATTTTGTTACCTTCGGTCACAGGAAGAACACCGATATTCATTGATTTCATCTTCTGCGCCGCCTCGGTGATCTTGGCCGAAGCGTTAATCATTTCAAAACTTTTTGTCATAATTTCCTGAACCTGCATTTAAATATCCTTTCTTTTTTTCTGCGTTATCATTTTCTTATGTATATTGCGTGTCCACGAGCCTCCGCTGGTTTTGTATATTATCAATACGCTCAATATCTTCGAGATCGAGCTGCCAGTCAAAAAGCTCCATGTTTTGCTCCAGATGGTCCTGGGAAGAGGCCTTGGGAATGACGATATTTCCCTTCTGCAGCAGCCATTTTAAGCTTACTTGTGCAGCGGATTTCTGATATTTTTCTGCGATCTTCTTTAAGGTCTGATTTTTGAACACCTTACCCCTGGCCAGCGGACTGTACGCAGTAATCGTTATTTCATTCGCTTTGCAGAACTCGGGCAATTCTTTTCTCTTCGTAAAAGGATGATATTCGATCTGGAGATTGCAGATGGGTACCGAGCTGATGGAAAGCGCTTTTTCGGTCCGCTGTTTTTCAAAATTGCTCAGACCCACACTTCTTATCATTCCCTGCTCGACGAGTTCCTGCATTGCTTCGAGCGTTTCGGCCAGATCGATACTTTCATTAGGCCAGTGAACCAGATACAGATCAAGATAGTCGGTACCGAGTTTTTTTATAGAACGTTGACAGGCCTGACGAAGATCGTTTCCATTAAGATTCGTACTGGCGACCTTTGATGTGATAAAAAGAGATTCTCTGTTAAATCCCTTTATGGCATTGCCGATTTCACCTTCATTTTCATAAAGCTCAGCGGTATCGATGTGTCGATATCCCATTTCGATTGCAACAGGAATAATTTCTTCGCAGGTCCTGCCGGTTAGCTCCCATGTCCCCAGCCCCAACGCGGGCATATCGTAGCCGCTTTTCAGTGTGTAGCTTTTTATTTTTGTTTCGATCACGGTTATGCTCCCAATTTGAAGGTTAAAAAATTATAAAGCCAGGCGAAGATCGCCCCGCCGATCAGGCCGTCTAACAAGCCCCAGATCAAACCGATGATACTGCCGGCCGGCGTGATACTGTATCCACGATACAATTTTCCTATCAAGGTAATTTCTCCGGAAGAGCCTTCAAAGAGAATGATCCACCAGGTCGTGAAAAATAATCCAAGGCCCCAAAGTAACCCACAGGCTAAAGCAAATGCTTTAATATTCAGTTTCATTGTGTTATCCTGTAATAATTCAACTTGACATTACGACATAATGAAACTAAAATAAAATTCCTCCTATCAAAATAGGGACTTTACTTAATCGCTGTTCGATATTTACTTAGTACCCGACAGAAAAGCAAAAGCCTCCCCCGGACTATTATTTCGGATCGATCTCGATATGAATCTTCGCACTGTTGGTGATGGTATTATACACCGGTGAAAACTGCGCCAGTTTCTTTAATTTCGGCAGATTTTCTTTGTTGGTTTTGACCTTGAATTTCATCCTGATATCGGTGTAGCCTTTCGGAACATTGTTGTCCAATCCGAGAAATCCGTTAAGATCAATGTCACCTTCGATCTGTGATTCACATTCCTCAATATGAATACCGCGAACCGCAGCATGCGCGACCAGGCTGGTCGTCACACAGGAAGCCAGCGCGTTTAACAGATGCTCGACCGGATTAGGCGCCTCGTCCTTGCCTGCCAGCAAGGGCGGCTCATCAGCATGTAAATGGTGCGCGTGTTGGTGCTGTCTTTGTTCTTTCGCCGCGTAAAAGCTTTCTATTGCCGTACAGTTATGATTGCCGCCCATCCATTTATTAGTAACATGAAACCGGCATTTACCAAGCTCGGGATCTCCTTTAAGCTGGTTGACCGTATCCTGCAAAACATCCATATCGATTCCGTTAACGACATTGATTGTCTTTTGTCCTTCCATTTTATGGTCTCCTTTAGCCTAATTTCACGATTAACCAAGATATTTCATAAATACTTCCTTGTTCCAGGCAAGTTGGGTACCAGCACCTTCGACC
>CAZNET010000390.1:1443-3291 GCA_964571885.1 uncultured Pirellulales bacterium | reverse complement strand
CAGCACACCGCGTACAATATGATATCGCACACCGGGTAAATCCCTGACCCGTCCGCCGCGGATAATGACCGTACTGTGTTCCTGCAAATTGTGGTCAATCCCCGGAATATAAGCGGTCACTTCTTTTCCATTGGTTAACCGGACACGCGCTATTTTACGTAAAGCCGAATTCGGCTTCTTGGGCGTCTGGGTTCTTACGATCAGACATACCCCTCGTTTCTGAGGGCATCCGCTGATATCGGAAACTCTTTTTCGTCCTTTCGATCTCGATCTCGGTTTTCTGACTAACTGACTAATAGTAGGCATAATATCCTTTCACTATTTGATACCCAATGCTTCTTTAATAGCTGCTTCGGCTTTTGCCTCAGCTTCTTTTTCTTCTTTGACCTCTTCAAGCTGCTTGGGCAGAGGCGGTTCGACCAAATGCTTCACTTTCATTTCAAGATGCGGCTTAAAGGCCGTTCCCGCCGGCACCAGATGCCCCAGGATCACATTTTCCTTCAAACCACACAACTCGTCAACTTTACCAGATAATGCGGCTTCCGTCAAGACCTTTGTCGTTTCCTGAAAACTCGCTGCGGCAATAAAGCTGTCCGATTGTAAAGAGGCTTTGGTAATACCAAGTAATAATGTCTTGGCTGTCGCCGGTTTTGGTTTTCGGCCTTTGGCCGGATTACCGCCGATCATTTCGATTTTCTCATTGATACTGGCAAGTTTTTCTTTACTGACAAGCTGACCTTCGACCAGATCCGGAGAATCACCGGGATCCTTGATTTTCAGGCTGGTTGCCAACAGCTCATTTTCCTTACGGAATACGAATTTATCGACAACTTCGCCAGGCAGGAAAGAACTGTCTCCGACAGATTCGATTTCAACTTTCCTCATCATTTGAGAGCAAATAATCTCAACATGTTTATCGTCAATGTTCACATTCTGAGAACGGTACACATTCTGAATTTCACTGATCAGATAACGATGCAATGCTTCTTCACCTTTAATCCGCAAAATATCATGAGGCACCAGCGGTCCCTCGGTCAAGGCATCGCCGGCCTCGACCATATCGCCGGCGTGAACATTAAGATGCCTGTCGCGAGGCACATGATGTTCTTTTTCCATACCGCTTTCGCTGCGGATCAGAATGGTCATTTTACCTTTGCGTTTATCACCGCGAATTTCAATTTTTCCACTGATTTCAGCCATGGCGGCGGGATCTTTTGGTTTACGGGCTTCAAAAACTTCTGTAACTCTGGGTAAACCACCGGTGATATCCTGAGTACCGCCGCTGGCTCGGGGTTGATGGGCCAGTAACTGACCGGCCGCCACTTGCTGACCTTCGATAACCTCGATTCTCGCACCGGCCGGCAAATAGTGAACATCAAGAATTTTTCCATCCGCATCTTCAATAATAATCTGAGGATGTTTGTCACCCTTGTGTTCGATCACCACGGCTTTGCCGACCTGGCCTTTTCGTTCTTCTTCTACGCGGATCGTCTCGCCTTCAATAATATCAACGAATGTAATCTGCCCGGAAACTTCCGCCAGTATCGGGGTTCGATGCGGATCCCAGCTAAACAATACTTGTCCTTCCTTGACTTTCTGGTTGTCCTCAACTTCGATTGTCGCGCCATAGGGCATCTTAAATCTGTCAAGTTCACGGTCTTTTTCATCCACTAAGGCAATTTCAGCATTTCGCTTGAGAACGACGGTTATTTTTTTGCCATCTGATCCTTTAAAGGTAACCGCATTTACTTCACGATATTTAACATAGCCTGAGAACGTGGCTTTTTGGTCACGTTCAAGGATTGCCCTCGAAGCCACACCGCCGGTATGGAATGTTCGGAGGGTAAG
>CAZNET010000390.1:0-1433 GCA_964571885.1 uncultured Pirellulales bacterium | reverse complement strand
CTTGAATGTTGCGGTCGCCGTACCCCCATAATGGAAGGTACGCATGGTAAGCTGAGTTCCCGGCTCGCCGATAGATTGAGCGGCAATGATACCGACTGCAGAACCTTCTTCTACAAGCATTGCGGTACTCAAGTCCCATCCATAGCATTTTGCGCAAATCCCGATGGAACTGTCGCACGTCAGGGGACTTCGCACCCGGATCGCATCCAGTCCCAGTGCTTCGATTTTAGAGGCGGCATCGGGCGTAATAACTTCGTTTTCATGAACGATCATTTCATCCGTCATTGGATTGCGAATATTATCTCTGGCGGTTCTGCCGATAATCAATTGAGAAAGCGGAACATCCACCTGGTCACCTCGACTGATTGTGCTTTTCGTAATTCCCTGAAGGGTGCCGCAATCATGTTCCGTGACGATCATATTTTGTGCGACATCAATAAGCTTACGAGTCAGATAACCCGAATTGGCCGTTTTTAACGCGGTATCGGCAAGACCTTTACGGGCGCCGTGAGAAGAACTGAAATATTCAAGAACGGTCAAGCCTTCCCGGAAATTGGATTTAATCGGAGTTTCAATAATTTCACCGCTTGGTTTGGCCATTAATGCTCGCATGCCGGCCAGCTGCTGAATCTGGTCAACACTTCCTCTTGCACCCGAATCACTCATTAAATAAATCGGATTCAGATAAGGTCGTCCATCCCGGATATCTTTCTGTAAGCCTCGCATCATTTCATTTGTAACCGCCACACGGGCATGTGTCCAGGCATCGATCACCTGATTATAGCGTTCTCCTTCGGTCAGGACGCCCAGGTCATAATTGCTGTTTATTTTATTGACCTTACCTTCCGTATCTTCAATAATTCCCTGTTTTTTCTCCGGTATTTTCAGATCGGTGATACCAAAGCTAAGTCCCGCCAAAGTGGCATGTTTAAATCCGATGTCTTTGATTCTGTCGAGCAGTTCTATCGTTTCGGCGCTGCCGGCGAATTTATAACTATCACTGATAACCCGGCTGAGCATTTTTTGCGACATGGTCAAGTTATAAAATGGATTTTTATCAGGCAGTATATCATTGAAAAGACATCGCCCAACTGTTGTTTCAACCAACTGATACTGAGGGGCATTTTCCTTCGGTTCAATAAACGCTGAATTCAAACTTTGTATTTCATTGAGATTGGACTGGGTAACCACGACCCTGTTAGGATCAATTCGCACCTTGATTTTAGCATGGATAGCGACTTTCCCCATTTCATAGGCCATGATCGCTTCAAATGTATCACGGAATACCATACCATAGCCATTTTCATGCTCATCGTTACTTATATATGTCAGATAGTAATTGCCCATGACCATGTCCTGTGACGGCCCGACCATCGGCGAGCCGTTTGACGGGGAAAAGATATTATTCGTCGTCATCATCAATGCATGTGTTT
>CAZNET010000389.1:0-3305 GCA_964571885.1 uncultured Pirellulales bacterium | reverse complement strand
AACCACACTGGCGATGATTATCGCCAATCACACGAAGGCGTATTTTGAATATTTGAGTGCCCCTGCAGCTACGGTCGCTGATATAAGAAGAATCGCAGCATTGGCCAGAGACAGACTGGCGGTTGAGTCAAAAAGAACCGTGCTGTTCATCGATGAAATCCATCGTTTCAGCAAATCGCAGCAGGATGTGCTTTTGGATGATGTCGAAAGCGGCGTTATTGTCTTTATCGGCGCGACCACAGAAAATCCCTATTTTGCGCTGAATGCTCCATTGATTTCACGAAGTACGGTTTTTCGCTTCGAGCAGCTAAGCGAAGAAGCTATTATCAAATTGCTCAAAAAGGCCATTAAAGACAAAGAAAAAGGATTTGGCCGACTTGATATCGAATTTGAAGAAAAAGCGTTAAACTATATCGCCCTGTGTTGTGAAGGTGATGCCAGGAAAGCATTAACCGCCCTGGAAGTAGGTGTTTTGTCACAGCAAAAGCAAAGTGATAAAACGATTGTCTTTAATCTCGATATTGCCAGGGAATCTATCCAGCAAAAAGCAATCGTTTATGATGGTACCGGGGACACGCATTATGACCTGGCAAGCGCATTTCAGAAAAGTATGCGGGGCAGCGATCCGGATGCGACGGTTTACTGGCTGGCGAGGATGATCGCCGGGGGTGAAGATGTGCGGTTTATCGCCCGGCGGATCGCGGTTTGTGCCGCTGAGGATGTCGGTAACGCCGATCCAATGGCAACCGTTCTGGCTTCGGCGGCGGTTCAGATATCCGAATTTGTCGGCTTACCCGAGGCTCAGCTTCCGCTTGCTCAGGCAGCTTTGTATGTCGCCTGTGCGCCAAAGTCAAATGCTTCTGCCAAGGCAATATGGCAGGCAAATAAGGATATTCAGGAACATAAAACTCTCAATGTTCCCAAACATTTAAAAGACAGTCATTATAAAGCCGCCCAAAAACAGGGATTCGGTGTCGATTATAAATATCCGCATAATTATCCAGAAGGTTTTGTCGAACAGGATTATTTACCTGAGGGCTTTCAAAAACATTATTATAAACCCAAAAACACGGGTTATGAAAAAAATATTCAACAGTATTTACAAAAGCTTCAAATATTGTTAAAACAGGGCGAAATGACAAGAAAAAATAAGGATGGTTGAATGGGCAAGGATACTTTACGCCAGGAAATGAAAAAACGCCTAAAAGGAATGTCCGACGAGCAAAGGATTGCCAAGAGTAAAAAGGCATGCCGTTATCTCACCTCAACTCGACAATTTCAAAATGCTGCGGTTGTGATGGTATATCTTTCCGTACCCGAAGAAATCGATACCACTGAAATCGTCTTAAAGGCCTGGGAAATGAAAAAGACCGTCGCGGCGCCAAAAATCATGTGGGAACATGAACATTTAATCCCGGTTCAAATTAATTCGCTGGAAGCAGGTTTTCAGAAAAGTCCGTCAGGATTGAGAAATCCTCTCAAAGGCGACCCGGTACCCTATGAGACTATCGATCTTGTTGTAACACCGGGATTAGGATTTGATGAAAAAGGCAATCGTTTAGGGCGAGGCGGCGCATACTACGATAAATTTTTCACTCACGAACAACTTACCGCCTGCAAATGCGGTTTTGCTTTTAGTGAACAAATTTTAGATTCTTTGCCGATAACAAATAATGATGTGCCGATGGATTTGGTAGTAACCGATACCGGCGTTTCGTATTTTAATCAATTTAAAATGACCGAACAAGGAGGATAATATGGCTCGTTACAATTATGGCAAAAAAAATACCGCACGGAAGTGGATTTATATTTTATCAGGTATTATTGTAGTCTCGCTGGCTGTTTTTTTCATTCAGCGAAGCGGTACGGGGGGTAAGGTCGAGGTGACCGAAAATTCAGCGGTCACGAGGGTACCCAAACAAGTTGATCCTCAGCCTGAAATTCAGATTTCGCCGGAAATTATGGAAGTCGAGCCTGAAGTGGTTCCCGAACCGAATAATCAAGTAGCCCGGCTGCTTGATGATGCGATCGCCTGCATCGAAGCCGATCCGCCGAGGATTATCGAAGCACGAGACCGTTTAAATGAATTACTACCGATGCCGATGAGCGGTCAACAGCGTGGATTTATCAAAAAGCAGCTCTCCGCTTTGGCTGACACCTGGCTTTTCAGCAGGAAGATATATCCTCAGGATCAACTTTGTGAAAGTTATGTTGTTAAACGCGGTGATCGGCTCAGGGAAATAGGCAGACGATTCCAGGTCCCGTACGAGATGATAATGCGTCTCAACGGTATAGACAAGCCCGAACATCTGCAGGCGAATGTCCCGATTAAAGTCGTTCACGGCCCTTTTCATGCGATCGTTTACCGCTCGACATTTACGATGGATGTTTATCTGCAAAATACATTTGTATCCAGTTTTAAGGTGGGCTTGGGCCGTCCGGGACACGAGACACCGCTTGGGCTTTGGCGTGTCAAATCAGACGGCAAGCTGATCTCGCCGACCTGGACGGATCCGGATACCGGCAAGACGTATGAAGCCGAGGATCCCGACTACCCGCTGGGCTCGAGGTGGATCGGTCTGGAAGGTCTGCAGGGACCGGCGAAGGGACGAGTCGGCTTCGCAATTCATGGCACCAAAGATCCTCAGGAAATCGGGACCGCGAAATCAAGAGGATGCATTCGTTTGCATAACGGAAATGCTGTTCTTGTTTACGATCTGATGGAACCGGGTGTTTCCTGTGTTAAGGTGGTTGATTAATTTAAGTCGTATTGTATTGATGTGAACAGAAGAACCAATAAATTTCTGGCCTGCATTGTCTCGGTTATTTGTCATGTTTTTATTCTGGGGATTTTCTGCTTTTTATCTTTTACGAAAGGCCAATCCGGTCATTTTATTTCCTCTTCGACATCGGTCAAGGTCAGTGCGGTAAAACAAATCGTCAACGCAGCGGATGCGTTGCCCAAACCCCAAGTAATGAATGCCCGTGCGCGGGATTTGTCCAGGCGGTTGAAATCTGAAATTGAAACCGAAAAGATATTTATAGAAGGCGATATTTTTTTTGATAAGGGCGAGGAATATGAAGATTTTTTCGAAAATCGAAGTTTTGAAGAGGATACGCGGATAGAGAGTAAGGTCGAGTTTTTCGGTGCTTCGAAGAGCCTTCGCAAAGTTTGTTTTGTGGTGGACAGTTCCGGCTCAATGCGGGGGAGCTTCAGCCGGGTTAAAGAGCGTCTGAAACAATCGATTCAATCACTGCAGCCGGATCAGTACTTTTATATCATCTTTTTCGGTGATAATAAACTT
>CAZNET010000388.1:0-3333 GCA_964571885.1 uncultured Pirellulales bacterium | reverse complement strand
ATTCACTTCTACTACATGCTCGCCGAGGTAGGGTGCTGTTGGCGGCCAGTGATCGGTAATACTTAAAATGCTCATTGCTTCGGCACGGTGCTTGTTCGTGATAAGGACACGCCAGAACACACGCATCACAACCGAATAGGCGATACCCGATTTTTGACTGCAAATCCTGTTTTATAGATCCGTTGTGTTCTATCGTCAGGTAACTGATACATTTGCCCGCATCGAACATGCCGTCAGGCCGTAACGCTCCGGTCGGGCAGGCCTTGATACATTTATCGCACTGACTGCAGGACCCTTCAGAAGGTTTATCCGCAGTTAATTGTAAATTCGTAATAATTTCTCCCAAAAAAATATGAGGCCCCAGATCAGGATTTATCAACATGTGATTTTTGCCGATAAAACCAAGTCCCGCCCGGACAGCAAAAGCCCTTTCGGCCAGCGGGGCCGAATCGACACAAATCTTGAACTTCAAGCTTTCTGAGGTTTTATCTATGATTTCACCGACCAAACTTTTGAGAAGATTTTTTATATAGTGATGATAATCCTCATATCTGGCATATATGGCAACTGCGCCGGTATCGTCATCCAATCCGGTCTT
The DNA here is from genome assembly GCA_964571885.1 of uncultured Pirellulales bacterium. Lineage (GTDB taxonomy): Bacteria > Planctomycetota > Phycisphaerae > Sedimentisphaerales > Anaerobacaceae > CAZNET01. The sequence continues at coordinate 2,735 of CAZNET010000388.1, read as the reverse complement.
TTCATCGTTGTCCTTTGGCTTGTAATTCAAACCGACAACAATGACCGACCGCGCGCCTTCCAGGAGCATTGACGGATCAACCCGTTTCTCGAAATTTCGGTACATATACTGCATCTGCCCTGCATATTGACGGTCCATCCATCGCTCAAAAATATCGACCTGATTGTCATCCAGCGCCGATGCGTCAGTGATCCCTACCAGATCGAAACCCAGTTCAAGGGCTTTAGTTTTTATCTGTGTTGTTATCTCCATATACCCGAATTATACAACAAAATGCCTTTAAAACCAAAAAACCATTGTATCAGCCGAGAAAATAATTATGATAATCCTTTTATTGACAGGAGATTAAATTATGGCTGAAGAACTGATCGGTATTATCGGAGGCACGGGCCTGGGCCAGGCCCTTCTCGACAATCTGTATAAAACAAAACCCGAGAATGTCGATACGCCGTTCGGCAAACCCAGCTCGGCAGTATTTATCGGTACACTCGGCAAAAGGAAAATAGCTTTTATTAATCGGCACGGCCCGGAGCATATCTATACCCCAAGCAGTGTTCCTTATCAGGCGAATATTTTCGCTCTAAAACAGCTTGGTGTTAAAACACTCATTGCAAGCGGTGCGGTGGGATCACTCCAGGAAAAATTCACTCCGGGAGATATCGTCCTTGCTGACCAGTTTATCGATAAAACCTATAAGCGTCAGAGCTCTTTTTTTGAAGATTATGGCGCTGTCCACTGTGAATTTGCTCAGCCGACCTGCGGGCGCCTTCGAAAACAGTTGGTCGATTGTTCGATCGGACTGGATTTAAGAACCCACCCGCAGGGAACGTATGTCTGTATGGAAGGGCCTCAGTTCTCGACACGGGCAGAGTCTATGATGCATCGAAACTGGGGAGCGCATCTGATCGGCATGACCGCTCTGCCCGAGGCTAAACTCGCTCGGGAAGCCCAGATGTGCTATGCATTGATCGCCCTGGTCAGCGATTACGACTGCTGGCAGGAACATCATAAAGACGCCAGCAAGCAGACACTTCTGAAGGAGATCATTTCCAATTTGCAAAAAGCAACAGATAACAGTCTTAAGCTTCTCGAGACTTTCCTGGCGTCGGATCAAAATTATAATGACGATGATTGCCCCTGCAGAAAATCTCTGGAACTGGCGGTATGGACCAAGCCTGAAGCTGTCAAAGCGTCAATGAAAGAAAAGGTTAAAGTACTTTTCGAATAACTTGACAAATCGAATTGAAAGAGTATAGTATTCTTCAAAGAGGTTCACCATACAATTTGAAAAGGACAGAACATGAATCACAGATTATTTACTATCGGCCTATCGATCATTCTCGTTTTATCCGGTTTTGGTTTATGGGGATGCCAGAATCAGGCGAATACCGATCCGGATCGATGCAGACTTATTGTTTCGGAAAATCTCGACCTTAAAGAAGAAATAGTCAGACTCGAAAATAAACTAAAACAAACAGAAGAACACTATACAAAGCAACTTGCCGAACAGCAAAAAATCATCGACCAAAATAAAAATAAAATAACCGCTTTACAAAAGCAATTGAGCATGGACATGGAGAAAGCCACCGAGGAGCTGGATACGTTCATGATGGAACAAATGCAGAAAATAACAGAAGAAAACGAAAAACTGAAACAACAGCTCCGGGAACTTCAAAACAATTAAAAGAAAAGCCGCCTTAGCTTCGAGTAAAGCTGATTTGTCTTTCTTGCCAGAAACAAAAAAGTCTCATTTTCAACCTCAAAGCAGATTTTGGGATGACTTCTAATCACTTTGGCATTATAGTTTTTTTCACAGACTCCAAAGGATCCGACAGCCGATCTTCTGGATAGTGATGTTTCAAGGCCGCTGCGACAAGTCCCAGGAACATCGGCTGCGGTCTCATGGGGCGAGAGGTCAGACATGGATGGGCCTGTGTTCCCATGAAAAACGGATGTGTCTGAATTTCAAGGATCTGCATGATCGGCTGATTTGGCGCTTTGCCGGAAAAGATCAATCCCGCGTTTTCAAATTTCTCGATATATCTTGGATCGACCTCATAACGATGTCTGAATCGCATCCTCACAGTGTCAACGCTGCCGTGCATTTCCCAGGCTATGGTATCTTTTTTCAACTCTATGTCCCTGCCGCCAAGTCTCATATTACCGCCAAGTCCTTCGATCTTTTTCTGTTCCGGCAATACGTCGATCACCGGTTCCGGGCAATCGGGTTCGATCTCTGTGCTGTTGGCATTCTTTAAGCCAAGCGCATTTCGGGCAAATTCGATGACGGCCATCTGAAAGCCGAAACATAATCCTAAATATGGTATTTTATTTTCCCTTACGTATCTGATACAGGCGATCTTTCCCTCGGCCCCGCGTGTGCCGAATCCGCCCGGTACGATGATCCCGTCAACATCGGATAAATGATGCTTGACATTGTCGTCGTTAATCGCTGTTGTCTCGATCCATTTTACATTGACATTGGCTCCCAGGGCAATGCCGGAATGCTCCAGTGCGTTCAGGATCGAAGCATAGCTGTCCCGTACCGAGGTATATTTACCGGTCATTCCGATCGTGATATCTTTTCTGGGCAGATCGATCTTGTCGGTAAAATCGCACCATTTGGCCCAGGCCTTTCGTTCTTTTCGAAGGTTAATACGGTCCTCGATTTTCAACATTCTCAGGACCTCGAAATCGATACCGGATTCTCTCAAGGCCGCGGGAATGGTATAAAT
>CAZNET010000387.1:0-3333 GCA_964571885.1 uncultured Pirellulales bacterium | reverse complement strand
GAGAAAAGTCCCTGGAAGAACGGCAAGGGCGACGTGGTCAAAGAGCTTTCCGAGGCGTGTAAGAAATACGGCCTGAAACTCGGCATTTACCTGTCACCGTGGGACATTCATCAGGACAGCTTCGCCGATATCGACGCCTATAACCAGTACTTCAAGAATCAACTCACCGAGCTTTTGACCAATTACGGGCCGGTTCACGAGGTCTGGTTCGACGGGCACTGCGGGGCCTTTCGGGGCTGCAAACGCATCATGCTGCGTGACTATGACTGGCAGGGCTATTACCGGCTTGTCCGCGAGCTCCAGCCCCAGGCGGTCATCGCCATCTGGGGACCGGACGTCCGATGGGTCGGCAACGAGCGAGGCTTTGCCCGTGAAAGTGAATGGTCCGTTGTTCCGCTGGATTCCAAAGAGCAGGTCGCTAAACGATATGACAAATACGATCCGAGTCTGGAAGTATTCAATCCGATGCGGGCCGGACTGAAACCGACTGCGAAGGATATCGGCAGCCGGGAGAAAATTAAACAGGCTGGCCGGCTCGAGTGGATGGGCGCCGAAGTCGATGTGTCCATCAGACCGAGCTGGGGATACCGCCCCGACGAGGATGACAAGGTCAAATCGATCGACAAGCTTCTGGATATTTATTATGAATCGGTCGGCAGGAATTCGGTGCTGCTGATCAATGTGCCGCCCGATGAGAGGACCGGTCGGTTCCATGACAACGATGTCGCCCGGCTGATGGAACTAAAGGCCGTGCTCGATGCGACCTTCAATGAGAACCTTGCCGCCGCCGGAAACGCAAAAGGTGATGACAATACCAATGACAAATTCCCCGCGTCGAATATTCTCGATGACGATCCGAATACATATTTTACGACAGAACAGGATGCCGACAAAGCGGTTATCGAGATCGAGCTGAAAACACCAGCTGTCTTCAACCGCGCCATGCTGGCGGAACATATCCAAACCGGTCAGCGGATCGAAGCATTTCAACTCGAAGCGTTCACCGGCGGCCAATGGAAACCCTTTGCGAAAGGAACAACCGTCGGTTACAAACGCCTGCTGCGATTCGACGATACCGTCACAACAAAAGTGCGGATCCGGATCACACAGTCACGGCTGAGCCCCACTGTCTCTGATTTCGGCCTCTACCACCAGCCTCCCGTCGATGAAATCCTGAAGTAAAATCCACCTTATTCTTTTTATATCTATGTAGGGCGGGGCTTGCCCCGCCGATCTTCGTCGTTTTATGGTTATGTAGGGTGGGGCTTGCCCCACCGTCAATGTGATTCCATTTGTATATATTAATTGATAATGAACCGGTGGGATTCATCCCACCCTACATTTTTTTTATATCCATGGTGGGATAAATTCTGCCCTGGCTTTTCACATCTTTTCCGGGTAGCAGAGGTTTTTGGCGTTTCGGGCGGCCCGGTCGCAGTTATGTAGGGTGGGGCTTGCCCCACCGATCACTATTCACCAAATCCAGTATTATTTTCAATATTTTTAACCCTCACCTTGATATTATGACCTTTGTAAAAACCTTTTTCGACAAACTTTAAATACGATGACTCTGACCAATCCTCCGGTTCTTCCACATATCCATGTTTCACAGGATTATAATGAATATAATCCACGTGCTTCTGTAAATCTCTTTCATCGCGGATCTGGTGCTCCCAGAAACGTCTCTGCCAAACGGCAACTTCTCCTTTATTTATTCGAGAGACAGATATATTCGATCTTTTATGATTTGCATGATAATTTCTGCTGAAATGACTTTTTATAAATGACCATCTTCTGGAAAAATCCACGTCATCGTCCGGTAACTTCCAAATACAATGTATATGGTCAGGCAGCAAACAAGATGCGACCGTCTCGAAAGGATATGAATATTGAGCCTGTTCAATAGCGCTTTTAATAAGTTCTATTGAAGCTTCATGATGGAATATTCGTTTGCGTTTATAAGTGACAACGGTAAAGAAATAATAACCTCCGGGAAATCTCGCTCGTATATAGTTCGGCATATCCAATATTATAACTATTTCATTCGATGAGACAAGCACAATCAAAAATCAATTGAACCGGTGGGATGAATCCCACCCTACGCTAAATTATGTAGGGCGGGGCTTGCCCCGCCGATCTTCGTCGTTTTATGGTTATGTAGGGTGGGGCTTGCCCCACCGTCAATGTGATTCCATTTGTATATATTAATTGATAATGAACCGGTGGGATTCATCCCACCCTACATTTTTTTTATATCCATGGTGGGATAAATTCTGCCCTGGCTTTTCACATCTTTTCCGGGTAGCAGAGGTTTTTGGCGTTTCGGGCGGCCCGGTCGCAGCAGTGTAGGGTGGGGCTTGCCCCACCGATCACTACTCACCAAATCCAGAAGGACCGGTGGGATAAATCCCACCCTGGCTTTTCATAGCTTCTCTGGGTAACAGAGGTTTTTGCCTTTGCGGGCAACGCGGGCACAGCTCTTACAGAAGCACTTCGGCTCACGGACCAGACGTTTGTATTTCTTCTGATCCCGTTCGTGGAAGCCGAGATTGACGAGGTGGCAGAGGTGCCGGTTGTGGAGCGAATGCGGCATTTTGAGCTTTTCCATCGTAAATCTTCCTGAAAATATCATATTTTTCTTCTGTATACGAGAAATCCGCGTTTCTGGTCTGAAAATAAAGATAATTTTTCAAAAATATTTAAAAATTTGTGAAAAAATCCTTGTATCATATATATTATAAAGATAACATTGTTAATATATTATATAACTAAACAACGAACAATATATGAGAAAGGTTGGACTGTGAACAAAACAATCAAATGCGTTCAGCTCGAACATGCCGAAAACCGCAAGGAGGCTTATCATGGCTAAACAGGGTTATATCGCGTTGTATCGTAAGATCCAGGATAATTTCCTCTGGCAGAAGAAACGCGTCTTTTCCATGGCCGAGGCGTGGATCGATATCCTGATGGAGGTCCAGCACCGCTTTGAGCCGAGCGAGGTCTGCTTCGGCATGACCGTACTGAAATGTCACTACGGCCAGTCGCTCAAATCGCAGGTTACCTGGGCGAAGCGGTGGAACTGGTCAAGGAACAAGGTAAAAAGATTTTTCAAAATGCTCGAAGATAGTGAAATGATCATTACCAAAAGCGAACAGGTTACAACGCGTATAACTGTTTGCAACTACGGTAAATACGACATTAAGAATCAAATAAGCGGACAGCAAACGGACAGCAAGCAGACAGCAAACGGACAGCAAACGGAACGCGATCGGCGCACAGACAATAATGATAAGAATGTTAAAAATGAAAAGAAGGGAAAGAAGACCCCCT
>CAZNET010000386.1:0-3392 GCA_964571885.1 uncultured Pirellulales bacterium | reverse complement strand
GATGTCTTCGCCACCTATTATTTTAATAATTTCAAAAACGAAAAACACATCTTGGAATCAAAATCCATTATCGCCTCGATCAACAATAAAGATTTTGTTTACAAAGATGGATTTTTAACAACCGTCAAACCTATTGTTCTGGAAGGCGAAAAAATCGGAACCGTTTGCCTGCGTTGCGATCTGACCCCTCTGTATGCTCATCTGAAGCGAAATACCCTCATTATTTCCAGTGTATTACTTGTAGCATCGCTTGTTGCGTATCTAATGTCATCCGGATTACAAAAAATCATATCCGGCCCAATTCTCAAACTGGCCAATACCGCGAAAGTGGTGTCCGATCAAAAAAAATATTCGATCCGGGCGGTAAAAGACACCGAAGACGAGGTCGGTACACTGATAGACGCTTTTAATGAAATGCTTCATCAAATCCATCAGCGAGATGAGGCCCTTGTACAAAGTAACGAACAACTGGAATCCAGAGTGACAGAAAGAACCCGGGAACTGAGCAAAACCAACGAACTGCTCTCAAAAGAGATCGTCGTTCGCAAGCATGCTGAAAGCAAGCTCGAAGAAGCGTTTCACAAACTGAAAATATCCAATGCTGAACTGGCGAATTTTGTTTATGTTGCCGCTCATGACCTTAGAACACCCCTTCGCGCGATCGCCACAATAGCAGACTGGTTACTAATCGATTACAAAGACAATATCAACGATCAGGGCAAAGAGCAGATCAAAACGGTGATCAGCCGCGCCAAACGAATGAACAAGCTGCTCGATGCCGTTCAGGAATACTCCGAAATCAGGCAAAACGAAGATAAAGAAGAAATCGTCGATCTTAATAAAGTCGTTATTGAAGTGACTGACTATCTTCATCCTCCTCAGAACATTTCGATCACGATTGACGATACGCTGCCGTCAATCAAATGCGAAAGAAGGTTTATGTTCGAACTGTTCGACCATCTGCTCAAAAATGCCATCAAATATATGGACAAACCAGAAGGCAAGATCAATATTGGATGCATTGAAAATACCGATCACTGGGAATTCAGTGTCAGCGACAACGGGCCGGGCATCGAAGAAAAGTATTTCGATAAAATCTTCAAGATATTCCAGATCCTTGCGCTGCGCGATGAAACCGAGACCACCGGCATTGGATTGCCGATCGTCAAGAAAATCGTAGAAATGTATAATGGCAATATCTGGGTAAAATCAACCCCGTCAGAAGGATGCACCTTCTGTTTTACGATACCAAAACCTGTAGATGAGAATATTGCAAATGAATCACTCAAGACCCATTTTGTTAGTTGAGGATGATACCGTCGACGCCATGACGGTAAATCGAGCCGTGAAACAACTCGATATATCCAATAAAGTGGTAACGACCACCAACGGCGAAGAGGCATTGGATTATCTGACAAACAGTGATAATCCCAGGCCATGGTTTATTCTATTGGATCTCAATATGCCCAAGATGGGAGGTATTGAGTTTTTAGAAACCGCTAAAGACAAATATCTGCTTGATGCTGTTCCCGTTATTGTTTTGACCACTTCAAAAGCCCAGGCCGATATGTTCAAAACCTACAAACTCGGTGCAGCAGGATATATGGTCAAACCGGTCGATTTTCATGATTTCGTAGAGACCATGAAAAGAATTTATCAATACTGGGAATATTGTAAAGTTCCTCTTGAAGTCTGAGCAGTTGAAAACCCAAGATCACGTCCGGTGAACCGGCTCAGCAGAGAACGAAGTCTAAAACCACATTCTGCGGTTATTACTTAAAGAAAAATCGTCATAAAAGCCGATGTTTTTGTGTAAGTAACTCTTGATAAAAGGTTTGTTAACAATGTCCTCAAGTCAGGTACAAAATGTCAATTCCGACCTGGACCGCTTTCCGCTTGGCCGACTGGCAAAGGATTTCCTTGCTTATTTGAGTATAGAAGCCGGCCTGGCGGAAAACACCATACTGGCTTATGGAAGAGATTTGCGGGGATTTTTGAAATACTGCACTGAGGAAAATATCTGTCACATCACACAGATCCTGCCGGGTCATATCCAGGAATATCAAAGACAGCTTTCAAAAACCGAGCAAAGTGAATCCACGGTCAAGCGCTGTCTGGTCGCCGTACGTATGTTCCTCAGATATGCCCAATTGATGGGCTATATCGATGACTGTTTCATCTCCCTGATCGAAGGTCCCAAACTGTGGCAAAAACTGCCGACTATCTGCAGCAAGGAAAAAGTACTGCATCTGATCAACTGTGTCTCCAGGAAGGAGGTTTACTATTACCGCGACCGTGCGATGCTTTATCTTCTTTATGCCACAGGGATCCGAGCCACCGAAATCGCCAATTTGAAAATGAACAATCTGAATCTTGATATTGGCTATATCCGATGCATGGGCAAGGGAAATAAGGAACGGGTCGTGCCGCTCGGGAAAACCGCCATTTCAGCCGTCAAAGATTATTTACAACAGCAACGCCCTTCTCTTGAAAAAGCGCATAGTAAAGATTTTTTTCTTCTGTCGCGAACAGGGCATGGGCTGGGACGAGTAGAAATATGGAGACTTGTAAAAAAATACGCAAGGTTAGCCGGTATGCCGAAGAATTTGACCGTTCATACATTACGGCATTGCTTTGCTACTCACTTACTGAGCGGCGGAGCGGATCTGCGGGCTGTCCAGGAAATGCTGGGGCATGTCGATATTTCCACGACACAGATCTATACCCATGTCGATCAGGACCGGCTCAGAAATATACACAAAACATACCATCCGAGGCCGTAAGATGGAAAATTTTTTGAATATTGACCAATCCTACTATAAAACGGTGAGCCCAAGGTTGACATTTTACGTATTTTAAAGATGATAGAACAAAAGACAATAAACTGGAACATTTTAAGACAGATACTGGAGTCGATGATAAAAAAGGCCTTCATTATTATATTGTTGTTAATGCTCGGATGCGAGCAAACCGGCCAGGCGATCGGTCGCGACAGGCAAAAAGAACCACCGGAAAAAATACTCATATTAAAGACGGATAAGCCGGCAATAAAAAAAAGCACAGAATCCTTTGCTAAACAGGAAACGACCGTCGATGTCAATGAATCCATCGACACAGCCGACGTGAATGTTCAACTCAAAATCTATAAAAGCACCTTGTACGACGGAAAAACAGAAGAAATACGAACCGATGCCGCATCAGTACTGCTTTTGCATGAAAGCGAACAGGCAAGAACAATTCTATTAGACGCATTGGAACAAAATGAATCAATCGGAGCCCGTGTCGCTGTTTGTAAGGCATTAAGTCAGGCACGAGCCAGCCAAATAACAATATCGAATCCGGAAGATTTTGTCGATCCGTTGCTGACAATGCTGACTGAAGAAAATCTCTCC
>CAZNET010000385.1:0-3399 GCA_964571885.1 uncultured Pirellulales bacterium | reverse complement strand
CGGGATGACAGTATGACTTTCGTACCTGAAAAACATCCATTTGTCATCGCGAGGCAGCGCAGCGACCGCGGCGATGACATTGGGATATATGCGCTTGTTAAGCGTTTCAAAATCGCCATCGTAAAGGATTTGAAAAAACAAATGCTTTGTGGTAGAAATAGGTACGGTTTTATTTTGGATGATTTTATGGCGGCACGATTCATACTTGGCAGAAGCGGTACGGGCAAGACGGCGTTGTGTGTCGGGCAGATCACCGATGCGCTGCTGGACGGTTCACAGCAGCGGCTGATTTTTCTGGTGCCCGAGCAGGCAAGCTACCAGGCCGAGCGGTCGATATTGAGCGATCCTCGAATCGAAGGCTACCACCGCCTGCAGGTGCTGTCATTCGACCGTCTGCAGTTCATGCTGCTGGGCAGGAACTCCGCCCGACCGGCGATCAGCAAGGCCGGGCGGGGGATGATCGTTCAAAACATCCTGAAGAAAAACGCCAAAAAACTCAAGCTGTTCGGCTCGAATGTCCGTTCAGCAGGATTGTCGCAGCGGATCGCCGAGACCATCATGGAGCTGCACCGATACGACAAGACCGCCGACGACATCGAGCGCTTCATCGATCAGCTTGAAAAAAACAAAAGCGGCCGACAGACGCGGATGAAGTTCGAGGATATCCTGCTGATCTATCGCCAATACATAGAAACGATCGAGAACAAATTCACGGACCCGGACCGGCAGTTGTCACTGGCACGAAAAGCGGTCAGCGGCAATGAGCTGATCAAAGGGGCAAAGCTCTGGGTGGACGGGTTTTCAAGCTTCACACTGGCCGAGTCGGCCATGCTGATAGAACTGTTCAAAACGGTTGACGATGTCACCGTGGCGCTGTGTCTGGATCCGGCGGCTATCGATCTTAAGAAAATGACAATCAAAAACAACGATCCGTCGGAGCTGTTCGAGTCATCCCAGCGGACGTTTGCCGAGATGGCGGAGATAGTCGGTAAGTGCAAACTGAAGATCGAAAAGCCGATTGTCCTGACCAGGCGGCATCGTTTCGGAGAAAGTGCCGATCTTGCGTTTATCGAAAAAAATATTTTTCAGCAAACACCTGAAAAGATTAAAAGCAGCGGCTCTGTCTCGATCTTCAAGGCCGCCGACATCAGACAGGAAACAATTCATGTCGCGCGGTCGATACGAAAGCTGGTTCGGGACCGATCGTACCGGTATCGTGACATTGCGGTAATCGCATCGGACATCGAACTGTACCGCCATTACATCACCGCCACCTTTGCCGATTACGGCATACCGTATTTCATTGACCGCAGGAAAAGTCTTAATCAGCATATCGTCGTCGAGCTGCTGCTGAACGCGTTCAGGGTCGTCACCGAGGGATTCGATCACAGTGACATCTTCGCGTATCTGAAGACCGGCCTGACGGATATCAAGCCCGGCGAGGTCGATCTGCTGGAGAACTACTGCCTGGCCTACGGCATTACCGGCAGCGATTGGCTAAGCGTTACCCCCTGGGCGTTCGCGGATCCGAAGGAAACGAACGTCGATGAAAAAACGATCGATCAAATACGTCGAGGTGTGACGAAGCCGCTGTTGAAACTGCGAAATGAACTCGGCTTGTCGCCGGGGGAAATAAAAGAGATCGACGCCCAGATGTTCATCGCGGCTGTGTTGGCGTTTCTGGATTCGCTCGATATTGCGGGTAAATTAGAAATTTTGATCGACGAGGCACTGGGTAACGATGATCTGGCGGCGGCCGATGAGCATCGCCAGTTTGCCGACAGGTTCGCATCGGTCTTCGAGGAGCTAAGGGTCTGTTTCGACAGCGAAAAGATGACGGCGGATGATTTTGTATCGGTGCTCGAATTTTCGCTGGGGCAGTTGAAGCTGGCGCTGATCCCGCCGAGCCGCGATCAGGTGCTGGTCGGATCGGTCGAGCGGAGCAGGCACCCGGACCTCAAAGCCGTCTTTCTCGCCGGGGCCACACAGAAGCATTTCCCGGTGCCGGTCTCGTACGATCCGATCCTCTCGGACATCGACCGCGCTGCAGCCGAGTCCGCGGGTTTTGAATTGTCACCGGCGACCGCAAGGCTGCTCTATGAGCGTCAGTACCTGTCGTATATCGCCTTTACGAGAGGCTCGCGGCTGCTGTCGATCTCCTATCCGCTGGCCGACGAAAAATCCAAGGCGATGACACGCTCGCAGTTTGTCACCGAGCTGCAGCGGTTATTCGAGAACCTTGAAGAACAAAATGTCACCGGCACGATCGTCGCCGCGGGTGACATCGAAACGTCGAACGAGTTGACACAGTGTTTGAGTTCGGCTCTCGGGGCCGACCCGTATCAAGACGGGATCGGCAAAAAACAAAGCGCCGAACTGCTGTCAGGGCTGTACCAAAACAGGCGATTTTCGCGAACCGCCGAACGGATCGCCGATTTTGTCAATTACGACAACCGGGCCGAACTGAAACAGGACATTGTCAACGCATACCGCGGCACAGCGGCCCTGAAAGTCTCGCCGAGCCGATTGGGGACATTCGCCGCGTGTCCCTATCAGTATTTCGCGAATTACGATCTTGAGCTGAAGAAACGAAAGCAGTTCCGAATCGAACCTCTGGATATCGGTGACTTCTATCACCGGGTTCTCGACGAACTCGTAAAAGTCCTGAACAGGAAAAAACTGGATATCGCTGCCGCCGCCGATGAAAAGCTGCTGGAAATGGCTGAGAAGATCATCGCCGATATCATTTCCGCCGACACGTTCCTTTCCGGCTTCGCGGCCCACAGCGAACACAACGCGTATATCATCGACTCGGCCAAAACGGAAGTCGCCGCGTGCATCCTGAGACTAAAGCAGACCGCCTCGGCGGGCACGTTTCGTCCTTTGCTTTCGGAAGTGACATTCGGCGAAAAGCATCATACGCTGGGCGAGTTGAGGATCCCGCTGGCCGGCGGCCGCGAGATGCTGCTTCGCGGCAGGATTGACCGTCTCGATGTCACCGGTGACGGCGAAACGGCGCTGGTGATCGATTACAAAAAGAAAACGCAGCCCTTCAGCTTCTCGGATTGTTACCACGGCCTGAATGTACAGCTACCGGTTTATATCCTGGCGACGCTGAACTGCGAAACGTCAACATTCAAAGCCGTCGGCGGCTTTTTCGTGCCGGTCGAAACGTCCGTCAAAAACAAAGACAAAACCAACGACAAGGCCAAAGGCATCTTTGACGGTCGATATTATGAATCGATCGACGGCACCGTTACAACAGGCTGGAGCAGCTATTACGGCTTTTATATTTCCAAACAAGGCGATGCGTATTCGAATTACGCATCGAGTGACATACTAAAACCCGAACACTTCGAAAAGCTGATCGGCTTTACGAAAAGAAAGGCGGTCGAACTG
>CAZNET010000384.1:0-3408 GCA_964571885.1 uncultured Pirellulales bacterium | reverse complement strand
ATCTCCGTGGTGCCTTCCCATGTAGCAACGTCTTCAGCGGAAGTCATAATAACTGGTTCTTCTTTTGTACCCATGATATAGATTTTACTACCCTGGGTAACGGCGAGAGAACCAAGATCATAGTAATAACTTGCAACAACAACGCCGGCCTCGATCGTCAATGAAGCGCCATCGACGACAAAAACATCACCCACCAAATGTACCGGTGAATCGGACTTGGTCCAGGTTGTAGGGGTGTCGATTTCACCACTGACGGTGAGGTGTGCCGCATTGGCTGTTGCGAACGCAATCGCAATAATCGCAACCATTAACATTACTTTCTTCATTATAAATCCTTTCTTATTTTTCAATATTCTTATCACGTATTAATTTTTCACCGCACATTTTCTTTTACTGCTGATATTTTAATTATGTACAACTGCTTTTGCTTTTTGTGTTCCTTTCCACCTTCCTTTCTCCTCCATAACCGAGGATTCATCTTTAACCAACTTTTACATCCAGCCAACCTTTTATTTGTAATGGTGTTCCTGGGTTATCGGGAGACACCCCGATATCAAACACCCACCTCTTAAATTGTTAAACCACCTCATTACTCCTAAGAGGTGTCATCAAGGTTTCACGTTGACAATTTTTGATTTCCAAACTGAGTCGGTTTTATAATATGTTTATGTTAGAGGTGTATTAAGGAGAGATTAAAATACCAATAATTTTCTCATTCGGCTTTTTGTCACATATCAAGTCACCGCTTTTTGTTAAGGCTGGAAACGTTTTCATCTGTTAGCAAAAAAACCGGTTTCATCTTATCTTATGAACTCAGCTAAAGTTACTTCATCGCGAGACATGTTTTGTTAAAGGCCGCTAACATAACTCTTACATTATTTTAATAAATATTTTTTTCATTCCTCGAACCAAGACAGCAATCATCAGGACAACCAGCGAATCATTCTTTTAATGATATGTCGCTTACCCTTCATGCGCAAAATATCCGCCATCAGTTTGAGCAGTATAGGAGGACGCAGGTAAAACCTGAAAAACGCAGACCGCTGTAGTTGTTTAAGTTCTTTTTTAGTCAATGTTTCCGGTACATAGGCGACTTCGGCAAAGGTCGTGTCAGCCTCATAAATCAAGTGGTTTTTAACTGTCTCATACGCTTCGGTGCCGGGATACGGATGAAAAAGCATGAATTGCGCGCGGTCCAGAGGAAGTGACAAGGCATAATCGATGGTCTTGCCAATGTCCTGCCGGGTTTCCGAATAATAGCCCAGAATGAAAAAACCGGCGATTTCTATGCCGTATTTTTTGATTAATATCAGCCGATCCAGGGCTTTGGTCAGATCCAGTTTTTTACGCATCAGTTTCAGTATTCTCTCACTGCCCGATTCGATGCCCACCGAAATCGAATAAAGCCCGGACCTGTTCATAATGTCCAGCATTTCCTCATCCAGGCTCTCTAAACGTGTGCCGTTTGGAAGTGACCATAATATATCTATTTTTCTGGTCAGCAGTTTTTGACAAAATTCCATCACATATCGTTTACTGAAAGTGAAATTATCGTCGATGATCTGAAATTCCCTGAAATGATAGTTCTCGATGAGATACTGAATTTCATCCAGGACCAGATCGACATTTCGATATCTGACTTTTCTTCCGAATATCTTAAAAGCCGCACAAAAAGTGCAATGATACGGACAGCCTCTGGAGACGGAAATGGATGTAACGGGAAATCGTCTCGCAAAGGCTGCATGCGGCAGCGGAGGGTATGTAGCGGGATTTAAAGCATCCCAGTCAATCCTGTAATCGCTGATATTTTCGCAATAAACAATTTCATTGTTGATGATTCTGTCGTCGATAACCGTACTCAATCCGGAAATTTCCGCTAATGCTTCATGCGGGATGTTTGTAGTTTTCAAGTCATATTTTTTCAGTAACAGACAGAGTTGTCTAAAACTTTTTTCGGCTTCGCCCGCGATGACATAATCCACTTTATCCTTGTATAAATGCAGCATATCCGCGCGCAATATGGATGCCTGGGGACCTCCGACAACGGTTACAATTTCCGGAAATTGTTCTTTCATCATTTCAAGATATTGATCCACAAGCCGATAATTGGCGTGAAGTGTCTTAAATCCGACGATATCGAATCGGTTTTGCTTCAGCAATTCTCTGAGTGCGGATACATCGGGCGAATGATCTTTGATAAAATCTTTGATGGTGACATAAGCGATATCGTTGACCGCCGCAGATAAAAAACCCAGGCCGAGAGGCAGTGTCACGCCGTCCGAGAGGCTGTAAGGATTTACCAATAGTATTTTTATTTTTTCAGCCATATTTTACAGGGGTCGGTCATTGACGGCGTTGCCGCCGCTGAATGGTTATTTCGTATATTAACACCGGATCATCGTCAATACTGAGGTACGCATCATAGCACTTATCGGCCAGACTGTAATGGCGCCGGGCGTTCAACGCGTGGCCGAGATTGATCATTAATTCCGGTACGATAAAACGAGCCTTCTGCAAACCGTTCGTGCACGTGCTGATACAGGCATCGACCTGGTTGGTATGCAGGTAATAGCTGGATTTCTGCATTTCCTCGAGCGGATAGGCGGCGCTGCCCTGAAGCCATTGCCATAAACTCGGACCGCCGCTGTCAATCGCCTGCTGCACCGACTTTTCAACCTGCTGTTTACTATAAACCGGATAATCCCGGCCCGCTCTTGGCTCAGGTAACGCGGTTATTTGCGGGGCGACCGAGCGATGAAGAAAAACCGCTACATGATTGTCGGCGTAAACCATTCGCCAGTTTTCGGTGACATTATAAAGATGATACAGCCAGTACGGTGTAATACGGTACCGCACAACTGCGACATTTGGTTTATATTTTGCCAATGCATCGTCAAAGCCCTGAGGCTCGCGGGCGTTGACGTACTCAGCGTAAAAGTCCAGGCCCATCACGTCGCCAATACTGTTAATGAAAACTTTCTGGTTTGTCACCCAGCCGATGTATCCGCCGTCGTTCCAACAGTTGATGATGCGGCCTTCAATGCGATTTTCATTGATGAATTTACACGCCTGAATAGGAAGTCCTTCTTTCTGATAACCGGCACCGGTATTGATTTGCTGCCATCCCAGTTCGTAGTACCAATTCGACACCGCGGCCAGGGACAGCAAAATGCAGACAAGTACCGTCAAGCCGCAGAAAATGACAGTTGGCTTTCGTGATCGTGTAACACGGACTTTATGAGTATTAAGAATCCGGGCGGCGATGATGTTCAGACCTTTCACGGTGACGGGGAAACTCACCATGACAAAATAGCCAAAATTCTTGCTCGCCGAATGAAAAATGTAAAAAAATCCCGCAAATAAGATCCACTGGGAAAGAGATAACTTTTTTCGCGCGGCGATAACACC
>CAZNET010000383.1:0-3415 GCA_964571885.1 uncultured Pirellulales bacterium | reverse complement strand
ACAAATAACATCATTGCCGGTATCGGCCAGACATGACGCGACCACCAGACCGACATATCCCGTTCCTACCACTCCTATTTTCACTAATATACCTCCATGATTTTTTGATTTTTTTTATTCATTTGTGAAACTTTCAGCAATCAATTGCAGCGACTGATCCAGGCTTGTTTTCGGTGTCCAGCCGATCGTTTTCTTTATTTTATCGATGCTCGGCACGCGTCGCATCATGTCCTCGAATGCCCTGCCGTATGCCTGTTCGTATGAGATATATCGTTTTTGACATGTGCCGCCGGTGATTGTAATGACTTTATCGGCGAGATCTTCGATGCTGACCTCTTCGGTCGAGCCGATATTATACACATTGCCGACCGCTTGGTCGCATTCCATCAGAGAGGTCACTGCGTCGATCAGATCGTCCACGAAACAAAAACAACGGGTCTGCTTGCCCGTTCCGTAAATCATGACCGGTTCCCCTGCCAGGGCGCTTGAAATAAAACGCGGTACTACCATACCATAGGTTCCCGTTTGCCGAGGCCCGATGGTGTTGAAAAACCTGCCGATAATGACTTCCAGGCCGTACTGTTCATAAAATGCAAGCCCTAAAAACTCGTCAATGGCTTTGCTGCAGGCATACGACCAGCGTGACAACCGGGTGCTTCCGAGTACCAGGTCACCGTCTTCGTCGAAGGGGACAGTTTCACTCTTGCCGTATACTTCACTGCTTGAGGCAATCAGGATCCTCCGCTTGAACATATTCGCCGTCTCCAGAACAACTTCAGTGCCTTCGATATTGGTCTCGATGGTGTGTACCGGTCTGTCGGCAATTAATTGAACGCCCACAGCGGCGGCGAGATGATAAATCACATCGCAATCCATCACCAGCGTCTTCATCAGTCCTCTGTCGCGAATGTCCCCTTCGATGAAATCGAAACGGGAAATACCTCTGAACATATCAATGTTGCTGAGACTGCCGGTACTCAGATTGTCAATCACACGTGTCCGATGACCGTTGCTCAATAAACGGCCGCATAAATGAGAACCGATAAAACCCGCACCGCCTGTAACCAGTATTTTCATTTTGTCCCGTTGTAAATGAATCTGTTTTGCATTAATTTAAATACACTCCGTCCCCGTCAGGCGCCTGTTCAATCCAAAAAAATAATACGCCGTCAAAAGACTCGTACCTAAATAATCACTGAGTATCCAAAGTTCGATATCAGCGTTATCCTAAGTATCGGCTTATAAAGAATATAGCATTAAATGAGCCAAGGTCTTTGCACCCCGGATTCAATACGAATTTTCGTACAATTTATACGCACCTTTTGTCCGATAAGTTCTGATATCTTACTCGAACGTAAGTACTTTATCAATAATAATTAAAAAACGTTTACTGGTCCTTTTTCAACCAATGATTAACAGAAATTTCATATCGGCCTGATATCCAGGGGGGGTATAAATTCGCTTGCGTTAGCGTTTATGATATGGTAAAATGCTTTTTTATGGGTCTGTAAAGTAACGGCATCAAAACATTCTGGAATGGGTGATGAAAAGTATTATCAGGTATTTTTTGATTATAAATCTTCTATGTGCTTTCACTCACGCCGATAATCATTTTCATGGCAACAGCCGGCAAAAAAGTCAACGTGTTTTACTTCACTTAAAGCATAATGTTCATCCTGCGGCGCTGGACAAATATAACCTGAAGATCATTCGAAGACTCAAAACCGGCAATGGTCTTGTATGCAGTATTGATCCGGAGCAATTCGATGTATTGAAACAGGACAAAAATATAGAAAAAATTGCCGCAGATGCCCGAATGAGGATTCCTGATACCCTAATAACCCCTCAGCAGGATGGGGATTTTTATGAACCCCTGTCGTATGATGGTCCGGTTACGGTTCTGTGGAACAATTTGCCGCAAGGCCTTAATGCTCAGGCCGCCTGGGACAATTTTCATGTAGACGGCAATGAGATTACGATTGCTATAATCGATACAGGCATCAATTATACACTGCCGGACATGAGTGACAATTATCTCGGAGGCTATGACTTCGTCGATAATGACAGCGATCCCATGCCCGATAGTTTCAGTACCGAATGGCATGGAACAGCCGTGGCCTCTGCGGCGGTTGCCCGAGGGTTTTCTGAAATTGTCGGCGTTTCGTATCATGTTAAATACTACGCCCTGAGGGCACTCGATGAATCCGGTTCGGGACTTCTTACGGATGAAATCGCCGCTATCGAATGGGCATCCACCGAACCACATAAAGCCGATATTATCTCGATGAGTACCGGTGTCTATGAAAGTGACATCACTTTTTACTTGAAGAACCAACTGAGAAATGCCTGCAACAACGCATTGAATGACGGTATTTTATTAGTCGGCGGATCCGGTAATGACGGATATAGTTACTCGATGTTTCCGGCCGGAGTCGAATCTGTCATTTCTGTCGGTGCGCATAGTTCTTCGCAATCTCTCTGGTCTAGTTCGAACGGCGGTGTTGATGTCGTCAGTCCCGGTGTCAGCATTAAGATGCTCTGGCCAAGCGGAAACGCCTATACGTCGACAGGTACTTCATTTGCCGTACCCCATGTCTCCGGACTTCTCGCTTTGCAAATGCATTTCGAACGAAAAAACGGCTATCAATTCAATAACATTTTTCACTGGCAGGTCATGGAACACGCCGCGATTGATCTCAGTGTTGACCCGCTTTACCAGGGTAAAGGGAAAACCTATGCCGCGGCGACGGATATAAACGATTATCCCGGATCGCTCGGTCTTATCAAAAATCATTGGCCCATCAATTTCGATTTCGAATTTTCCAATACCGCCTTTACCGATGGCAACCTGGCGGTCTATCATATCGGCGATACGGTTAACCAGACGATCACTTTAACGAATGTGACCGATATCTTAGGCAACAGTACCGAAATCATCGAAGACATCTATGTCACTGCGACACAGATTAATTTCGGCGATCCCAATGCAAACCCTCTTCCGGGTTCTTCGGTTATCTCCTATCCGAAGATCAACACCCTCCAGCCCGGGGACGGCAATGCAATATCACTTTCGTTTGACTACTCCATTGGAACAGAGGCCGATTTGGGCCCCAGGTCGACAATGATCGAATTGGAATTTAATCTTCATGGCGATAACCGAACCGTCACGGCCGCCTACAGGAATTTCCCTCCGCTATGGTATCTTGCGGCGCAGGGTGATCTGGATCTAAATCACTTTTACGACGCGAATGATTACACACAATTCGCGATACGCTGGTACGGGAATAATTGCGGCGAATTCAACAATCGATGTGACAAATCGGATATTGATAAAAACGGTGTAGTGGATTTTCGGGATATGAAGTTCATCACTGACAACTGGCTAAGTTCCGCAGCACCGTAATCGGAATATCTG
>CAZNET010000382.1:0-3421 GCA_964571885.1 uncultured Pirellulales bacterium | reverse complement strand
CGGTATGCAAATCCACCAAAGCGTCGCAGTGCCGCACGATGCTGGTGAAGAAGTTACCCAACCTCCCCGTCATCGTGAAAGGGTTTGTGACTTTCTGCATTTTGCGGATGAACTCTACCATTCCATCGGTTTTATGCAGATGACCCTGCCCGTTCTGTCGGCGAGATAAATTTTCGAATCCAGCATGTTGACGGCATAGCGGTTGACCAGGGAACAATTCATAAAATACAGCGGCCGGGCTTTTGTGTTGTCCATAACGGCGATCTTATGGTCGCTGGTAAAAATATAAGCCCTGTTCTTTACTTCGGCGAGCAGGTCCATGCCGGTCGGCAGATGCCAGATCTGATCGCCGCTGAATTTGTCAATGGCGATCATTCCATGATTTTTGACGTATTGATAGACGACATCGGCCGTGACGCGAGGCGATGTGTCGAGTATGCCGGCGGTCTGATATTTCCATTTCATTCGGCCGGTGCCGCGGTCGATGTTATAGAGATTGGTATCTTTGCTGGCGGCAAAAACCGAAGTGCCGTCACTGACGATCGGACCCACGATCCCCTCGGCGGCCTTGAAATGCCAAAGCTTGTTTCGTCTATCGGGCATAAAACTGACAAGATCACCGGCGTCCGTGGAAAAAACGACATTGTCGTTCGAGGCGATCAGAGATGTAATCATGGAATCATTTTCCGGGGCGACCTCAAACAATCTTACCATTTTTTCAGCGTCAAAAACATCAATTCTTCCGTCGACGCCGGCCGCGTAAATAAATTCATCATTTTTCACCACCGGACAGACGGGTCTTACTTCAAGTCTGGCTTTGACGCTTTTTGTGCCGAGTGACGTATCAATCTCAATAAATTCACTTCCGATCAATGTAAATAATTTATCGTTAAAACTTTCGAGACTGAGAAACGGAAAACCGGGATACGCAATGTACAGGCCAAACGCAATGTTTCCGGTGTGCCGGTTCGCAGCGGTCAAATAATTGTAATTGGTGACAAGGTAAATATTATCTTTTATGACATATAAATGATCGAGGCTTTCGTTTTGTTTGACGGGCAATTTCGTGTCCCAGATCAATTCAAACTCAGCGGCTTTTAAAATTTTGTCCGAGAGCAGCGGCTGATACTGCTGTTTGGCACAGTAGGCTTCAGCGATCAGTATTACCATCCATACATAAAGAAAAAGTTTTTTATAACACGACCTGTTTTGCATTTTAAAATATCCCTCACTAAAAAGTCGTCACCACATGTTTAATGTTCATCAAGGCAGCTCAACAAAATCAGTTAGATCCACATTATGTTCCTTTTCAAATTCCTTCATCTGCTCAATCCGCTCGATATCGTCCTGGATTCGATTGGCAAGCTTAAAGATATAGGGCTTGCCGGCCAAACGGTTTTTGAGGTCATCGAGCATGGGTTCCCAACTGCCCCCATATAATTGAGCTTTTAGCACTACCAACATTTTCTGTTCTTCACTTAGTCTTTCGACGTAATTCATGACGATACTACCGGCTGTTGTTGGGCTGCCATTATTCAACTTGTTTTTAGATTCAGCCATAGCATTAGTCCTATACGTGCATGAATCTAACGGTTCATTGGTAAAAATGCAATGTTTTTTTTCCAAAGAGATCGGATAATATAGGAATACATGGCTTAGAAACTGTACCTGACAGCGGTATAAATATTCGAATTATTGCGGAACTGGCCGAAAAAGGTGCTGGGATAGTCGCCGAAAAAGAGGTTGGCTCCCAACTCTAAAGCCATATTATCACTCACTTTGTAGTTCATATTGGGTCTGAGATAGGCATCTTTGTCTGACGGGGAAAAATAGGTAAACATCGAACATTTGAGGTTCTGATTCATTAGCAATTTTGTCAATCTCAGGGTAATCAAATGCCTGTTTTGGTCTTTGGTCAGGCCGACGGGGGAGCTGTTTTGGTAATCGGCATAATCAAGCATGTGTTCGATGTAATATTGCACCGAGCTGGTAAAGTCTTTGGCAATCTCCTGGGTATAGCCGATGAGGAAGCGAATTTCGGAATTATTAATCCTGCCGTTCGTGCCGCTCTGGTCGTCTTCTGACTGGTAATATCCGACTTCCGCATTACCGATGCCTTCTCCGACGGTGCCTCGGATACTTGCACCATAGACATTCAAATCGGGAAATGTGGCCAGGGTACCGGCCATATTCTGACCGCCGGGACTTTTCCAGAAACCGTGATAGCCGTAAAGGGCCAGTTCATAGCTTTCGATTGTTTTATAGAGTCTTACCGCAATCTCATCATCCCGAAACCATCGCAGCGGCTTGTCCGCCGATTGAACGGCGTTTTGACCGGCGATGGTTCCCAGGTTGGAATTCCAGTATGAAATGCGCTCGCCGCTGATATACCGGTCGGCATCGAAGACGGGTGTATAAACAATGTCAAGATTTGCCTGTTCGGAAAAAAGGCTGACCTTGACGGCGTCGGAAGGAGCTTTGAGATATTCGGTGTCGCGGCCGATGAAGAACGACTGCCAGTCTTTCGGGAACAGGTCGTTAATAAAAAGCAGGTCGCCGGTGCCCCATGTCAGAATCTGACGGCCGACTTTTAAATCCATGTAATCGACCGGCACCGTGAATAAATACGCCTCGCGCAGATCGAAGTGCACCTGCTCGGTGACTCGGTCGGCATAGACATCGCCTTTGAACCGCAGGTCCGCCTGATCCAGGTAGGTGGCGACGTCCAGTTGGAATCTCGCTTCTGCGAGGGACAGGTCTTTCTGGGTGTGGTCTTTTCGCACACGGTAGCCCGTTCGTAATTCATAGAAACCATGCACATCAAAATCCTGCTGCCTGAGCCAATCGAGGGGATCGTTGGCATCAGCGGCAAAGGCGGCAGAAAAACATAAAACCGTAATCGTTAAAATCCATGCGCGGCTGAACGAAACAGTCATTCTTACCTCCTTATTTCTCGGGGTGGTCGTCTCAGGTAGCGTTCGGTGAAGATATCACCGATACCGACATTATACTGCACCTGGCTAAACGACATCTGGGTGGTGCTGTCGTTGTTCAGATCCCGGACAACGGATTCGGTGACGGTGACATAATCCTGTATGGTTTCGACTTTTTTCGATTCGATGACACGATAGAGTTTGTCATTGTTATCGTAATATTCCATTTTCATGGGCATAAAGGTTTTTTTGTCGATTGAGACATTATAATATTTGAACTCGACCAGCTCGGGCTTCTTAGGGACATTTTTGACGACATAAAACGTATCGGTGGTTTCAATCAGTTCGTGTGTATCCTCTTCGAGGCTCCTGCCGGAGACATCCTCGTATAAAAAATCGGACCCGACAAAACTGGTTCGTTTGTCACTGGCGGCGATGCGTTTGACCAGATCGAGGGCCGGCAGATAGATCCAGCGGTCGTCATCTTC
>CAZNET010000381.1:0-3426 GCA_964571885.1 uncultured Pirellulales bacterium | reverse complement strand
ACATACTGCCGGCTACACTCGAAGCAAACCATTCCATCCATCCCGCGATAAAACTGGTACCTCTGCCGTAACCGATTCGTGCGAAGTTGTATGCGCCTCCCGCTCGCGGTATGGCCGAACTTAACTCAGCGAAACTCATGGCCGTAAACAATGCCAGCAGGCCGTTCAGGGCAAACGTCAAAACCACTCCGCCCGGTCCGGCCTCGCCGATCGAGATACCCATCCCCAGAAAAACACCGGCCCCGATCATCATCCCAAGCCCCATCATTGTAATATGAAACAATGACAAATCCCGAGAAAGCTCTCCCTTGGGCCCCGGATTATTTTCCATCTGCCAGATCCTTCAGTGTTTCGCGGGTACTTCGTCCGTGGTTACGACCGATTTTATTGATCGTTCCGATTGACCATAAAACCAGAACAGTCAATGTTGATAAAGCAAATACCAAAATAACCAATCCTGTGATTATGCTGCTGTTCATTAGTATTTTTTTAATCGATCAGGTGCAAAATAGCAACAAAATAAATGAGAATATCTTTGTCAAAATCGATTCAACGGCTTACACGGTCATTTGATTTTTTATTTTATTGACCAATTCGTCAAAATCTTTCTTCAAAAAGGGGCCGTGCAATATGATCTGAACGATTAGATATACCAACAGCATGACAAAAAGAATGGAAATTAGCATGTCAATCATAAGTGCCTCCGCTAAACGATAGCATGTTCAGAAATGAAGGTATCGTTTGATAGTTTTCTGCTTTCGATGAGATTATTGATAATCAGATGATTATGCAGCAGCATCCGTTCAGTGTTACTGCTGGTGTTTATGTTGAGAATGAACCGCATATTAACACTCAAATTCTCTTTGAGACCGTGTTCGGCGGCACCGGCGGCGAGTTTTAAAATTTCGTCGATGTCCTCGATAATAACACCGGTATGAAATTGCTGATTTTCGTAATTGTGCTCGATGATCAAAATACTGCTCATCGGATTGATTCGAGTCGGCCTGGTGGTAAACTGGATGTTCGGATCAATGACCGGTATCGCTTTGTTGTTATAGTGTATCCTGCCGATCATGTATTCAGGTAGATTCCGGTAATTTAAGACAATGACCTGTTTTGTGCCTAGGCAGTGTATGATCGGCTCAGTGCCGCGATATTTCAGACTAAATGCCGTCAAATAGTTATCTGCAAAACCGTTCACCTGGTACCCTTTGATATAAAACCTTATTTTTTGATCGTTTCAAATTTACATAAGTCTTATAAATATATAGAATTAATACGTGATTAGCCTTGTATTAGGTTTACGTTAATTTAGTTGAAATATCTAAAAAAACCTTTTTTTTATTTGTTGCAATGACTGTTTTGAGCAATTATATTCGTTTACAATGTCATGGATGAAACAATTTATTGATCGGATTTGAATGATGATAAAAAAACTGATCGATTTTCTTCAAAGAGATATCTGGCGAATCAGACTGAAGAATTATCCGAGAGGCAAGTCCTTTTTACTTAAGCAATTGCGTATAATTATTCTTTCGGTACGAGGTTTTGCCGAGGATAAATGTAAATTCCGTGCGTCGGCGCTGACTTTTTTTACCCTGCTTTCCATTGTTCCGGTCTTCGCGATGATGTTCGGTATTGCCAAGGGATTTGGCCTAGAAGAAAAAGTCGAAAACCTTATTAAAGAAAAAGTACAAATACAGCAGTATGATCCTAATACGATTCAAATGGCTCATCAGGATCCCAATACTGCGCAGGGACAGCAGGATCCAAATGCGATGGGAGGTCCGCCGCAAATAGCGGAAAAATTAATCGAATTTTCAAAGTCTCTTTTAGAAAATGCGCAGGGAGGCCTGATCGCCGGCATCGGTGTAGGATTTTTACTGTGGACAATCATAAAATTACTCGGCAATATAGAACGGTCCTTTAATGATATCTGGGGCATAAAAAAATCAAGAAGTTTCGGTCGTAAATTAAGTGACTATCTTTCCGTGATGCTGCTTTGTCCGATTTTGCTGGTCATGGCCAGCAGTGCCACAGTTTTTATCAGTACGGAAATCCGTCAGATTGTTAATAAATATGAGTTTATCTCACAATTCAGTTTTTTGATCTTTCCATTGTTAAAATTAATGCCCTATTGTATTTTATGGTTTATTTTTACATTTCTTTTTATTTTTATGCCCAATACAAAGGTAAAATTTTCCGCCGGTCTTACGGCCGGTATTATTGCGGGGACGATTTTTCAGTTAGCGCAATGGGGATATATCGAATTTCAGGTCGGTGTTGGAAAGTTAGGAGCGATCTACGGCAGTTTTGCCGCACTGCCTTTATTTTTAATCTGGCTGCAGATAAGCTGGTTTATTGTCCTTTTTGGAGCCGAACTGTCGTTTGCCCATCAAAATGTCGATACCTATGAGTTCGAGCCGGATTGTTTATCGGTGAGTTATTCTTATAAGCGGTTGTTGTCGCTTGTGATCACCAATATGATCGTCAAGGATTTCTGCAACGGCAATAGACCGATGTCCGCTTCGGATGTGGCTCATAAACTGGAAATGCCGATTCGCCTGGTTCGCCAGATTCTCTTCGATCTGGTTGAAGCGGGAGTGCTTTCCGAGGTCAAGATTGAAGAAGAAAAAGTAGTGGCCTACCAGCCTGCCCGTGATGTAGAAGACCTGACGATACGGTTCGTTGTCGATGCGCTGGAACATAAAGGCATTGATGAAATTCCCGTTCAGAAGACCGAGGAATATCAAAAGCTCAATGAGCATCTTGAGGGGATTTCAAAAACACTTTCGCAGTCACCGGATAATGTTCTGATAAAAAATATTTGATGGGCATCTCATGAATCTGGATCCGTTTGTGCTGACTATTGTTTTCATTATCTTATCGACAATTGTTGTCGCGCTCTTTCGACGTATTCATAAAGATAAATGCCTCAAGGATTTCAGGAATAATATGGTGACTTTGGAGGAGATGTCGGGTAAGATCATATGGGGCAAACTGCGTGTTGAAAACACCGGTCTCGAACTGCTTTATCAGGATAAATATATCGATAAACAAGGGCATGAGGAAAAAAGTTATATTCTCTATAAGTTCGAGTATCCGAATATACAGGCGATTGTTCGTTTTCATGAATACTTGAATGATACCGATCGAAGAGAGCGTGACAGGGATCTTAAGAGGACCTATCAACCGTCGACATTTAAAAAAATGTTAAGGCGGTTTTTCAATATCTGCAGGACCATTCGTGATTCGATCGCCGAGGTGGTGAATCTGCTGATCAGCAAGGCTCAGAAAAGCTCGCCGATCGGTTCGACCCTTACTTCACAGGACAAATATGTTTCGCAGATCAAGCAGGAGGTGATTAATTCGGTAGGGACATCGTACGAGCCTCTGTTGGAACGGTACATCGGCAATAAAGTGGTG
>CAZNET010000380.1:0-3444 GCA_964571885.1 uncultured Pirellulales bacterium | reverse complement strand
CGGCTCACAAATATGTTATTTCCGGCTTGTTTATTGTTGTTACGTTGCTAAACGCATCTGCTCAAACCGGAATTCAAACACCCAAAAAAGAACAAACCCTTCAAAAAGTCGGCATGGAATGGTTTTCCGTAGGCAAAGAGCAATTCAAACGAAACATGTATAAACAAGCGGAAAAAACCATCGATACCGCTCATGAATACACCGACTATCTGTCACCAAAACAAAAACACGACCTGATCAACCTCTCAAGCAAGACCCGGTCCGCCATTGAGCAACGCAGCTATACCTTGGAAATGATACAAAACGCCAATCAATTGAGACAAAACAATAATTATATCGCGGCGAGAGAAAAACTCGAACTGGCTCAGACGTGTCAATATCTCAACGACGAAGAGTTAAAATTAATAAACGATGGATTAAAGCAAATTGATAAACGTCTGACTGACCGGAAAAAAGCGATCAACGAAGTTTACCGCACAAGCGTTGTAAATTACAATAAAGGCAATCTCAAGCAGGCAAGAAAGGATTTCATTGACATTCTCAACAGCCGACTGCTTGACGAAGATAAAACCCGGCAGGTCGAACAGTATCTCGTCAAGATCGACGAGCGTCAGCCGATCAATCCATATTACAACAACGACCGTGAAATCCCTGTGATTTCGTCGGTAAGTTCTCTCAATCGTTCGCAAAACGGAACCGATCTGTCTGCTTCGAAAAACCTGAAACAATTTGACAACGCCGCCGGAACAAATTTGACCGCCCAAATCCAGCCGGCCGACAAAGACATTTCGCCCGAGCAAAGAAAACGCAATCTCAAGCAAAGTTATATGTGCGCCGTTGTCAAAGACGCCATCCTCAAGGCCCGCAAATACGCGGACCAGGGGCAGTATCAAAAAGCCAAATCAGCTATCCTTTCAGCAACGGAATTGATCGAGAAAAACGAAATTTATCTCGGCGAAAAGTTATCCAAAAAATATAAATCTGAGATAACGTCAATTTCATATGAAGTCGCTCAAAAAAGAAGTATGTGGATAGGCAATTAACGACCATAAGAACATTGTAAAAATTCATTCAAAAAACATCTTTTCCTGTTGAAAACACAGAAATTCCCATTTTATCAACGCTATTTTTTGCCAATTTTCCTACATTACCACCCGATTACTTCCTGTTCCTATGCCTATAATATCATTGACATAATATGGTTATATGTGATAATATAGGACGATACGATAAAGAATGATAAAGAAACCTAACAAAAACAAAATTTTCCTTGCATAATTAGTTCTAAATGAGTAAAATGAATACAAATTGAGGGTGCTAAAAGCCATTCAATTGTAGGGGCCTACCTTAATGGAGTGGGGTAAGTATCGGCCAGCCTTACAGTACGAATCTGGGTGGATTTGTACTTCAGAAATAGGAGTTAAAAAAAATGGTACAATTTTTGAGAAAAATGTTTTTTGCAGGAGACATTATTTTGGAAACGCTAAAAACAATCAGGAAATCAGTTTCTCAGCCGGCAGTCATCTTAATCGCTTTATTAACCCTTCTCATCACAGCAACGACCTTTGTAACACCGGTTGCTGCCCAGGATTCTCAGAAGCAGAAGATCGTTCATAAAGTTGCTCAAAAATGGATCCAGATAGGAACCGAGCAATTTGAACGCGGCATGTATAAGGCCGCCGAACAATCTTTTCTCAGAGCCCTGGACTATAAGGAATAT
Organism: uncultured Pirellulales bacterium; assembly: GCA_964571885.1. Classification (GTDB taxonomy): domain Bacteria; phylum Planctomycetota; class Phycisphaerae; order Sedimentisphaerales; family Anaerobacaceae; genus CAZNET01. The sequence continues at coordinate 1,724 of CAZNET010000380.1, read as the reverse complement.
CTTTCGGCCGAGGAAAACAGAAAAATTCAATCGCTCTTAGCCAAAATAAACCAGGCAGACAGTCAGCGGCAGAATGCCCTTGCCCAGCTTAACAAAGCAAACGAACTTGCTGCGCAGGGTCAGGACGAACAGGCCCTTGTGATCTACCAATCGTTGAAAAACAACGAATACCTGACCGCACAGGAAAGACAGTCTGTCCTCGCCGGCATCAACAAATACCAGCAGCCGGACGAAGAAAATGCGCAGATGAAAAATCTGTTTGACGTCAGTCTTTCTCACTACAAACAGGGCCAGCTTGAATTGGCCCGGGCCGGTTTTCTGAAAGTCGCCAAAAGCGGTGCCGATGTCTCCGCCGACGGTATGTCCGCTGAGGATTATCTGCTTGAGATCGATAGTATTTTAGCACGCAGAGCGACCCAGAGAACACAACCCGAACCGGATACGGAACTTCGGGAAATGTTTGCTCCGGAAGAAAAACTCACAGAAAGCAAGTCTCAAACAAAAACACAGATGACCCCTCCTGCACAACCTATGAATATTCAGCAATCCGAAACCACAGCGAAAAATCAACCTGCGGAATTCAAAGAACAAAGCTATATTGAAATTATCAATAAAAAACGAAATATTATCAAAAGCCATACAAAAGCGGTCGTCAATGACGCCGTACTCAAAGCAAAACAGGCAATGGAAAAAGGCAATTACGATCAGGCCCTCAAAGCCGTGGCAATGGCACAGAGTACGGTCAATGAAAACCGCCTGTCTCTTGGAGAAGAACTCTATAACTCATACAATTCAACCCTCGGACAGCTTGAGCAAACTATCATCGATCAGAATATACAGCAGCAAAAAACACTCGCTCAGGAAAAACGCGAACAGGCGATAGAAAGACAAGAGCAATACAGAGAACAGATGGATAAGGACAGACAACAAAGAATCAGAGAACTGCTTACCAACGCAATGACCTATCAAAAACAGCAGCGTTACGAAGAAGCGCTCGGTCAGCTTGAAAATCTGTTGGCGATCGACCCGCGTCACAATCAAGCACTCATCCTGAAGCAAACACTGGAAGATACCATCAATTTCCGTAAACAGCTTGAAATACAAAAAGAAATATCACAAGAAACCATGAAACTCGATATGGAAGCCGATAAGGCAAAGATACCTTGGGCCGACGAATTGACCTACCCGAAAACGTGGCGGGAGATTTCCGCCAAACGTCAGCCGGACGAACCCATCGGTCAGAATCCGGAAAATATCGAAGTTTATAAAAAGCTCGAGCAGATTGTCAATCTATACAATCTCTCGCCGGAAATGCCTTTGCGCGAAGCCGTTGAAGAAATAAGAAACGCTCCCGAAGGCGATCCTCTGAAAATAGTCGTTCTCTGGAGAGACCTCATTGACAACGCCGGCATTGATGAAACAACGCCGATCAACATGGATCCCTTAACCCAGGTGCGTCTGTCAACAGCATTGACATTACTGCTTGAATCCGTTTCTGGTGGTTTCGCGGACCTCGACTACGTCGTGAAGGACGGCGTGGTTACCATCGCGACCGACCAGTCTTTGCCCAGTGAACTCGAAACCCGCGTTTACGATATTTCAGAACTTCTTGGTGCGCCCGCGGAATTTATTGAGGACATCGAAAGCGTTCAGGAAATCGCCTACCAGAGCGGTGGCGGCGGCGGCGGCCGAGGGGCTGCCGGTGGCGGCGGAGGCGGCGGTCT
>CAZNET010000379.1:1968-3458 GCA_964571885.1 uncultured Pirellulales bacterium | reverse complement strand
GGCATCTGAACACCTTTGTAACCGAGAGATGCCACCCATTTGCCTATATTTTCAAGAGTGTTATACGGTTCGTTATCTCTTAAAAACTGTGCTAAAAAAATAGCCGGTCCTTTCATACGCGCCATCTTAAAACTCCTTACTTCACAAGTTTTTATTTCACTTCCATCATACAATCCCGGATCAGTCTCGACATTGCCGGCCCGTCGGTGCCTTTTTGTCTCAGTTCTTTGGCTCCTTTTTTATTCATCAATTGGACAACATTCTGTGCCAGCCTGAGATTTTCCACGGACAGTTTCATAAAATCGATCGGATCATCCCGATACGGAAACAGATCCAGTCCCAGCCAGCCGTCGTAGCCCTGCTGGTCAAGAACATACATAATGCTGACCAGACGAACAAAATTCGCACAGCCCGGCGGAATATCACAATCCGCCTGCTGGTCATTATCATCAAAATGCGTGTGATAGAGCTTGCCCGCCCTTAACACCAGCGAGAACATATCTTCGATATTTTCACGCGCGATCAAACTATGCCCGACATCGATATTGATCCCGAAATTCGGATCGTTGATTTCCTGGACGATGGCCAGTGCCGCCGCGGTGGTTCCCATCATGATCCATGAGCGGGGTTCGAAGGGTTTGGGTTCGATACACACTTTGGTCTTATATTTGTTTTTGTGCAGATAATCGAGGATTTGCCGAACCGAATCAACATAGCGGTCATATAACGCTACATAATCGGTTTGAAGCGGAAAATCGTTACCGTCGGTAGCCGGCCACAAAACACTGATGGGGACATTAAAACGATCCCCCATATCGAGTGCCCATTTGACGCGATCGACAGCGGACGATCTTACTTTGGGATCGCTGTCCCCCAATGCACCGAACTTATACTTCTTCTCGGTCCATGTATGTCCGCAAAGCTGAACCATCTGAAGATCATAATCGCTCAGTATCTTCTCAATTTCATCCGCATTGGAATCGTCGATCTCTGTCGGAACATGAAGCTCAATGCCGTCAACATCGTCCATCTCGCCAATTGCCTTTATCCTGTCGAGAACTGAAACCTCTTCGCCAAAACCGTTAACATTAAAACGGTCTTTCAGATTTGTCATTCCCCATATACCCATACAAATTTTATTTTTCATGGTATTGATTCCTTTCTATATTTATCAAGTGACTAACAAATGTTCAAACCGTGAATCGATTATATATTCAGAATTGCTTCTCGAAAATTCCTCAATCTCATTTTTTGTAATCGTACCGGTCGCACCCGGTTGCGTGCATACTAACGCCGCGAAGATATTCGCCATTTGACAAGCCTCTCTTACGGTATCACGCCGCAGCAAACAATATATAAACGCGGCTGTAAAAGCGTCACCGGCACCGAGAGAATCAGCTAATGTGATTTTATTCCCCGGTGAATAGATACATTGACCGTCGGCAGACCAGGCCAGCGACCCTTTCTTATCAAGGGTTGTAATACAATAC
>CAZNET010000379.1:0-1958 GCA_964571885.1 uncultured Pirellulales bacterium | reverse complement strand
AGTTCATATTTTTCTATCAGCCGTTTCCCTGTTTCATTAATATCATATTTATCTTCAAATATCATTTCACAAAGTTCATGGCTTTCCGCTTCATTGAGTTTCAGAATATCACATGCGGTCAGTGAAGATGTCACCGTTTCCAGGCTGTAACAGTTTTTCCTGAAGTTGATATCCAAAAGTTTGATAGCATCCGGTGCCGCCTCGAGCAACCTTTCAAGGGTTCGCCGTGTTTTATCCGCCCTCTGGACCAGCGTTCCAAAACAGATACAATCGGCCCTGGAAGCGGTTTCGAGCATTTCCTCTTTCAGCTCGATGTGGTCATAGGCAACTTCGGGAACGATAAAATAATCGGGATTTTTATCCGCATCAAAATAAACTTCAACGGTCCCTGTCGGATAATCGTCATCCCATTGAAGCAGTGAGGTATCGATCCCAAGTTCTTTGACCTTCTCAAAAGCTTGCCGGCCCATAGGATCTGTTCCAAGCCTGCTGATAAAAACACCTTTGTCGCCAAGACTGTTAATTCGATAGGAAAAATTAAAGACAGCACCTCCGAGAATTCTCTTATCCGGCAAGAGATCCCACAATATTTCTCCATAAGCCAGTACAGTCTTGTTCATATGCTACTTCGGCACTTTCTCCCAGTCTTTTGCAAACTGAGCTAATCCCTGATCCGTTAAGGGATGTTTATACATCTGCCAGAAAAGGTTCGGATTGATAGTCACGATATCGACACCAGACCGCAGGCACGAAAGTACCTGGTTCTGCGTTTTCATACTTCCTGCGATAATCTCAGAAGGATACCCAAAATTGTTTTTTATTTTCACTGTATCTTCAACAAGAATATGACTTTCATTGGCAACAGCGTCGAGGCGGCTCAGGACGATGCTGACATAGCTGCCGCCCGCCTTCATCGCCAGGTAGGCCTGCGTTGTTGAAAAGATCATCGTAATATTACATTTTATATTCTTTTCTTTTTCTAAAACCGGGACCGCTTTCAAGCCTTCTGCCGTCATAGGAATTTTCACAACAATATTAGAGGCGATCGAAGCGATCTGCCGGGCTTCTTCGATCATTCCCTCGGCGGTTTCGGACATCGCCTCAGCGCTGACAGGGCCTTTGATAATCGAACATACTTCTTCCACGACATTTTTGAATTTTTTCCCGCTCTTCGCGACATGGCTGGGATTGGTTGTCACGCCATCCACCAGGCCGGTTTGAGCCGCTTCTCGGATCGTCTCTACGTCAGCACAATCAAGAAATATCTTCATTATTCATACCTTTCTTTATTGATTATTTGATCTGTTTTCCCATAAATGAATCGGTCCGATCCAGTAGCTTCTTGGAGCGACGATGTCAATGTCTCCATCACCTCCAACGTCTCCCAATACACCGGCGTATATGCCTGCCTCGGAAAGTTTTTGTTCCTGCCATTTTAAGCCCTTTCCGTCAACATTGAAATAAACAACAACAGGAAATGGGGGATAATTATTCCATTCGGATCGAGGTTCTTTTTGTCTTTCAAATTTTGCCGCCAGGATATCCAGGTCTCCGTCACCGTCAATATCAGCGGCATCGAGTGTCTGGCAATAGTCAAACGCTTTTACGACCTGGATTTCCTTCCACTGATCATTTTGCACCTCTTCAACTGTTTCAGCCGTATAAATCGAGATTGGATAACCGGTCAATTCAGAATGTGAAAATAAAATATCATCCCTGCCGTCACCGTTCATATCCGCGACTTTGACACTGCAGTTATTGTCCCGCCATGAATGATCGACTGGAGTGAACCATTTCTTATCAATAATATGTTTTTTGAATACTTCCTTTGCAGGATCGTCGGGGGTTTCATACCAGAAGCCGTTCAGCACGATATCGGGATCGCCGTCTGAATCAATGTCACCGACATCCATTCCCTCGTGATTTTCATGTTTGAATTTTTTCATTAAGGACCATTT
>CAZNET010000378.1:0-3478 GCA_964571885.1 uncultured Pirellulales bacterium | reverse complement strand
ATACAATCTATTATTTTATACTAAGAATATGAAACTGATAAGGTGAGAACCATGAAAAACAACCCAAAAACAGCGATTTATAGTAAAAAGACCATCTCGCTAAGCGGGATTCCACACTTTTGCCTTTTTCCTTTGATGGCAACCCGCTCTATTGGAGCTAACGTTTTAATTGTCTCATTGGATCAAGTGTCCAGCGAAAAAGCATTTTTTACAAAACAAACCCAATGTTAAAATAAGAAGTTTAACATAAGCTCTTTAATAACATAAAAATACGGCAATTTCAAGGTGTTTTGGGTTGTAAAAACAAACCCAAAACAAAGCCAATTTTATCTTATTTTGTTCTGAACTTTTTTGATTATAATTTCTACAGTTACAATAGTGTTCGTAAAACGATTCGTCACGATTTAGGAGTTAAGATAATGTCAAAAGATCGCAATATCCATAACACGTCGGGTCATGGACCGTTGATCGGCCAATTCGCATCCAAAGGTTTTAGTGTATTTCTGGTATTATGGCTGTCGGCTTTATTGGTGACGGATGTTTTCGCCTCGCCTCAAAAGTCACAAAAAAACAAACAAAAGGAAAAAAAGGAGAAAAAAATGGAACCTTTAAAAACAGGCGACAAAGCCCCGGATTTTTCTCTCCCGGACCAGGACAATAAGAAAGTCACGTTGTCCGAACTCAGGGGCAAAAAAGTGCTGGTTTATTTTTATCCTCGCGCCGATACGCCCGGCTGTACCAAACAGGCCTGTAGCATTCGAGATTCCGCCGACGAGTTAAAAGAACACGGCGTCATTCCGCTGGGCATCAGCCCCGATAAACCAAAAGCCCAGAAAAAATTCGATGAAAAATACTCGCTTGGTTTTCGTCTGCTCTGCGATCCGAACCATAGCGCCGCGGCGGATTACCGCGTCTGGGTCGAAAGAGGCAAAGGGGACAAAAAGCGGATGGGGATCATGCGTTCATCGTTTCTGATCGACGAAAAAGGCAGAATTATCGAAGCGTGGTACGGCGTCAAACCGCAGCAGACCGTACCGAATGCTTTAAAGGCTTTGGAGAAGAAGGACAAAAGCTAATGTGACTATTTCAGCTTGTCGGCCAGCATCGCGCCGAATTCCATGCCGACCTTGCTGACCGTGTAAAGTTCGCGATTGTCGTAAGAAGCGGTCAGCAGCACGTTGCCGAGATTATCGACAGCCGTGATCGATACACTGTCGATGCACTCGTTGGCCGCTGCGGACTTTCTGCCTCCCAGACTGCCGGCGTCCGGACCCGAGCGCATTGACATGAACGTCGATCCGCTGATGATGATCGTAGCCGAATCCGCGCCGCATAATTCAAAATTACGACGGATGAATTCCTTCTCGATTACATCGCTGAGAACCTGTCCAACATAAGGATCGTCGCTTTGGATAGGCATCACATGAACGCATTTGACCGTTAAGTTGTTGATATGCTTAGTCGTAACCACATCGGAATTACAGCCGATCACGGCAATCAGCAAGGCTAAAATCAAAAAATACGTTTTTTTCATTGTTAAGGCTCCTTATAAATCGTTAAACAGGTATTCTATTCTTCGACAAAATCATTCAAGGCTCTGTAAACGTTTTTGTGGATATCTCTTTGATTTTTTTGTAAAATAAACAGCTTTGAAAACCAAAATGATATTCCCGGAGAATATAAGATGATTAAAAAAGGATGTTTGTTATGGATAGTGATGGTACTCGTATCGGGCTGCGAGAGCGAAAAGGCGAAAATGACGCCTGAACAAATGGCCGAGATTCCTTATGTCAACACCGATAACCTTCCCGCTCCGTCGGGCGGTTTCGTTCTTTCGATCGGTGATGATACGCTGACCAGCGAGGATATCATCAATCACCGTATCAAGCGTGGGGATTTATACATCCCGCTGGTGGAATATTTCAGGGCCGTTGCCAAGACGAATCCTTACGACCGTTTTTATCAGCGTGCCAGGCCGGAACTCGAGAGCATTGTGCTTGAAAAGATTTCGGATATCCTGATCTACAACGAGGCGAAAAAACAGGCCGGCGAAGGAATCGAAGACGCATTGGATAAGGCGGTCGATGCCGAGGTTCAGCGGTTTATTATCCGCTACGGCGGCGACTATGCCCGGGCCGAAGAAGCGCTGAGGCAAATGGAGCTTGACTGGGAAAGTTACCGGGATGTTCAAAAGCGCATCATGATGAGTCAGTCTTATCTGAGCCAACAGTTAACCGAAATGCAGCCTGTCACCTACAGCGAACTTGTAAAGATCTATGAAGAAATGAAAGACGAATTTTTTACCGCCGAGGCAATGATCAAATTCAGTCTGATCGATATACAGATTTCAAAAGTGAAACAGACCGAATCGCAAACGGACCGTAACCAGGCCGCTAAACAACTGGCGTATGAACTGGTTGCCCGGCTGCATTCGGGCGAGAATTTTGCTGAACTGGCCAAGCAGTATTCTCACGGTCACCGGGCCGTTTACGGCGGTTCCTGGAAAGAACTGAAACCCGATTCGCTGGCCAGACCGTATCATGTCATCGCCGAGCAGACCGAAAAGATGCGGAACGGGGACATTGCCGGTCCTATCAAAGCCGACGATCATTATTTTATCATTAAACTGGAAGAAAAAACCGAACATCGGGTTCTGCCTTTTGAAGAGGTCCAGGAGATCGTCGAATCGAAAATCAAGCTCGACCGGAACCGTCAGCAGGTTGTGGAATTGAAAACGAAACTGATGAATGAAGCGGCCATTGCCAACAAAGAAGAGTTTATCGACTTTTGTCTGGCCGAGATTTATAAGATCAATAATCTGTAGTTTAATAGTGACATGCATAAGGTAATATTTCGATGATAATCGCACATGGGATAGATCTGGTCGATTTCCCGAGAATCGAGGAAATGGCTGAAAAGCACGGCCGGCGTTTTCTCGACCGGGTTTTTACCAAAGTTGAACAGGACTACGCCAACAGGAATAAAAACCGGATCGAAAAACTGGCGGGCCGATTTGCCGCTAAAGAAGCGGTGATGAAGCTGGTCGGGACCGGCTGGCGCGGGAAGATCGCCTGGACCGATATCGAAGTCATTAATAACGAACTGGGTCAGCCGGAAGTCACGGTCAAAGGTCAGATCAAAAAAATCGCTGACCAGCTCGGCATCGGTCATATCAGCGTCAGTATTACTCATACCGCTAATTTTGCTATTGCCTCGGCTGTTGCGCTGGGTAAAAATGAAACTGAATGAATTTGACTGTATCGTTATAGGCGCAGGACACGCCGGTATCGAAGCCGCTCACGCTGCCGCACGAATGGGTGCCGGGACGGCCCTGGTGACGTTGAGCAAAGACACCGTCGGCGCGATGAGCTGCAACCCGGCGATCGGAGGCCTGGCCAAAGGACAGATCGCCCGTGAGGTCGATGCGCTGGGCGGACTGATGGGGCTGGCGATCGACGCGACGGGGATCCAGTTTCGG
>CAZNET010000377.1:0-3480 GCA_964571885.1 uncultured Pirellulales bacterium | reverse complement strand
ATATAATGTTTTCGGTGCGGGCTGTGAAGACTTCGACTTGAAGCAGTGGCGAAAAGATACCGGCCGTGATATGCAAAGCAAGGAAGTGAAGATCAACGCTTATTTCAATCCAAAAACAATGGAACTGACCTGGTGGGCCGAAGAAGATGTCCCCGAGGTGCCGTCAATTGAAAAATGTGTGACGGATTTCTGGGGCAAGTCACGAGATAACGATAAGACTTTCGCGGGTCCATTTGGTTCCGTACCGACCAAACCGACAACAATAAACATTTATCCGAACTACTGATAAAAAATGAAAATCATAATGTAAATAGCATAATTATGGCTACGTTCATTCGGGTGAGACTATTTTATTTAAAAAAGCTCATTTCTGACGATAGTTCTTATTGATGAGTTAACGTATGATTGATTTTGACAAAGATCTGAAAAACAAAACGCTCGCTGAATTAAGGGCATTGACCGATGAGTTGGATCAAAAGCGCTACATCGCCGACTATATCTTTTCGTTCATTCATGAAAAAAATGTCACCGCCATTGACGATATAACTCCACTAAGCAAGGCCTTTCGAAATCAGCTTACGGACGACGGCTTTTACATATCCTCCTTAGCTGTTGAAGATAAGCTGATCGACCCGGACGGTACGATTAAATATCTCTTCCGCCTGCCTGACGGCAAATCGATCGAGACGGTCTTACTCAGTGACAAAGATCGAAGGACGCTGTGTGTTTCGACACAAGTCGGCTGTGCGATGGGCTGCGGGTTCTGCGCGACGGGCAAAATCAAGCTTCAGCGTGACATGTCCGCCGCCGAGATCGCGGACCAGGTTTACGCTCTTTACCGGGACAAACAGAAAATCAATAATGTGGTGTTTATGGGAATGGGTGAGCCGCTGCTGAATTATGACAACACCCTCAAGGCGGTTCGAATTCTCAATCATTCCAACGGCAGAAATATCGGCATTCGCCATTTAACGGTCAGCACCTGCGGCATCGTTCCGGCTATTTATCAACTGGCGGGAGAAGACATTATTCCGCGACTGGCGGTATCTCTCAATGCTTCTGATGACAGACTGCGTTCGAAGATTATGCCGATCAATAAAAAATACCCGCTCAAGGAATTATTGAGTGCGCTGGCCGATTATCAGCGTCAGACAAAGGACCGGGTGACATTCGAATATGTACTGATCAAAAATATTAACGACTCTGTTATTAATGCGAAGAAACTTATCAGGTTCGTCAAGCCGGTCAAATGCAACGTCAACCTGATCGAATTCAATCCGCATCCGGGATGCATTTATCAGGCGTCCTCGAAAAATGCGATCAACAAATTTGCCGCGGTTTTGAAAGAAGCAGGCATCGAAACCACTATAAGAATGAAACAGGGCCAAGAAATTAAAGCCGCCTGCGGCCAACTCGGTGCCGACAGGATATAAAATCCGCCAAGCACCAATCCGTCTTCATAAATGACTGAAATAACCATCCGCTGGTATTGATTTGATCTTCATATAACCGCAAAAAAACACCAAAAACCGAGTGGCCCCGGGAAGAGATAAATCTCTTCCCAGGGCCTGTTCCGATAGAGGTTAAATAAATCCTGATTATTCTAATGTCATCATTTCTCACCACCGCCTGTTCGAATAGCATCCTTCTTCGTCAACGATGATTTTAGAAATTTACTGTTTGAGCATTATTATTGTTGCATTAAGAAAACGTTAATTATTTGTTAGCGAGCATGCGAATCGTTTTGTTATGCGGTCTTTTATTAAATGGAAACGTCCAAATGAAATGCGGCAGCGAAACCGAAAAAAGATGAATTGACAGCCATCTCAACAGCGAATAGAATCGCATTCGCAGAATAAAAACTATTCAGGAGGTTTTTTTGATGAATTTCTGGAAAAGATTGTTTTCGAATAAAAAACACACCAAAAAAGATAGATTCGAAGAAATGGAAGTTGAGCAAATTTATGCCCGCCTGGTCGAGCAAAGCGGCGATTTTGACGGAAAACTTTCGAAAGAACACGTCCGGGCCATGATGCAGGCTGTGGAAGAAACAGCCGACGAAATGATAGCGGCTTACGGTGATCTTGACAAAGCATTTTTGTTCGCCTGTCAGGATGACGGAGTTCTCGCAATGGTTATTGTCCTTCATCGGCGAGGAGCGAACCCCAATATTATCGTCGATGGCTTAACTCCTCTTTTTGTGGCAGCCTCACAGGGACATACACAGGTCGTCGAATATCTGTTGGAAATCGGGGTCGACCCGGATCAAAGAACCGAAGAAGGTGCCACACCTTTGATTATTGCGGCCAAGAATGGCCATCTCGATATCGTCAAGCTGCTTATCAATAACGGCGCCGATGTCGACGCCAGAGCAGACAATGGCGCAACAGCGATGGCGGTCGCACTTGAACAGGATCAGATAAAGGTCATCAATGCATTAGTCGAGGCCGGAGCCAAACCGGCACAGTCGCGTTCAGCCGATGACTGGGTCCTGCAAATTGAAACGGAAGATTTGGTCAATTTTATGAATATTCAAACCGGACAGGTCATCGAAGATCCAAGAGAGGCCTCCGTTATGCCCTACGAAGCCGCGGCGATGATCGCACGAGAATCGACAAAACGCGCAAGAAAAAATGGGGTCGATCAAGGCCGGATCGTCGCTGTCCGACATGCCCAGGCAATTGAAAAATATCTTCAAGGATAGCAACGGGATGCGTAAAAAAATTAGACTGCTTTGTGCGCTGTGTTAAATATTATTCATCTAATAATCTAATGAATCAACAGCCGCGTTGTCCCTACTTAAAATTATCGGCAATCGCGACCTCGGTTGACTGTAAAATATTTCGCGACGAATTGCCGGCGTAGATTTTGAACTTGCCGGGTTCCACAGTCCATCGGCGATTCGTTTCACTCCAGAACGCAAACGCCGATCGATCCAGCGTCAGCGTCACATTCTCGGATTTATTGGGTTGGAGCTTTACTTTTGCAAATCCTTTGAATTCCTTTGGCGGACGCAGCTCGCTGCACTGAACATCGCCGACGTAGATCTGCACCGTCTCGGCACCTTCCCGTGTGCCGGTATTGATGACCTTTAAGGTAACCTGAACGCTGTCTTGCAAAACCTGAGCCTTCAGATCGGAAAATTCAAATGTTGTGTAGGATAAGCCATGGCCAAATGGGAATAACGGAACAATATTTTTCTGATCAAACCAGCGATAATCAAGCAAAATGCCTTCCTTATAATAGCATTTCCAGATCTTCGTGCCCTGTCTATTGTATTGGGGTCTGCTGTAAAGTTTTGCTCCTTCGGGAAGATAGCTGCCGTACCAGTGATGGTCCTGAGCTTTTCGCCCGAGTGTAAATGGCAATTTTCCCGAAGGGTTGACTTTCCCTGTCAGCATCTGGGCTACGGGTATTCCTCCGTGTTCGCCCGGGAAGAATACCTGCACGATCGCCTGTACCTGATCGGCAAACGGAGCC
>CAZNET010000376.1:0-3487 GCA_964571885.1 uncultured Pirellulales bacterium | reverse complement strand
CGACTGGCTCAAGGCGCGCTACGGCACCTTTCTCAGCTATTACGGCGATTTCACACTCATACCTCCGCCACCCTGCTTCATCAGTTCATGGTCTTATACCGATAGCAGCCACATTCCCGAAGCCGGTAATTCCGCTGCGCGCATCAACTTATGTCTGGACTACGGAAATCCTCCGGTCAACCAGCAGGAAGCCGAAATGGTGATGAAAAGTTTCCGTTTCATACCAGACACCAGCGAATGGATTGATCTGATTGATTTTTCCCTGCTTGCACACCAGTGGCTAAAGATAGACTGCGGGCGCTGTGCAGGAGCTGACCTGAATCAGGATCAACAGGTCAATGGTAAAGATTTGAAATCTATTTTTGATTGCTGGCTTCATAGACCCTGGTAAATTCAGTAACTATCTGAATAAATATTTCAAAAAAATAAAAATATTTCGAGCACCGTTGATTTTACAGACAATGATTAAGCGAAGACCTAAAAATTAAATAGTCAAATTTTAATTAAAAGAGACAGGAATAATGATACCGGAAATGAATCCAGACCAAAGAAACGCAAATCGCATTGTTAACTCCCTGCTGCTTCAGTTGAAAACCAAGCCTGATATAGGAATCGCTCGGCTCAAACAGATGTTGCCGGACCAGTCTGAGATTGTGCGTAATACCTTGTTTGAACGATTAGCTGCTTATTATATCAGGGCTAACGAAGAAACCTTAAGGCGTTTAGAACAGGAATTAAAGCGACTGAAACAGCCGCCTTTGAAATTAGGCGTCCTGGAGAGCAGCAGAACCGATGAACTCGGGAATCGCCTGGCCCTTGTTTGTTCAGGATCCGACATTTCCGAAGTTTCCGTTTCAGGAGATGTCACGGAAGAAGAATTAATACCGGGAATCCGTGTCGTTTTGTCACAAAGCGGCAGTGCTGTTATCGGTACAAGAGAGCTACCTCCCGTATCGCCGGCAGCGGAATTAGAACGCATTCTCTCAAAGGATAGATTGCTACTAACTTCCGGTAATGAAAAACTTATTGTCCGGCGAGGCGGGATCTTTGCAGATCCCAAAGAAGTTGAAAAGTTGAAACCCGGTGATCTTATTGAATTTGAGCCGTCCATTCGTCACGCGATCAGAGTGGCTCTTCATTCAGCCAAAACGGCAGAATTTATCGGAGAAGTGCCTGATATAGGCTTCAATGATATTGGAGGTCTCGATGAGATTCAGAAATCCATCGAAGGTGAAATCCTGGGCCCTTTACTCCGCCGGGAAATTTATGAATCCTATTCGGTTGAACCGCCCCGTGGAATAGTCTTTACAGGTCCTCCGGGGGTCGGAAAGACCATGCTTATCAAGGCAATAGGTAAATCCCTTGTCTCAAACCTTGGACTTAATGCGGACGCACCTGTCCTGTTCCAGGTAAAAGGATCATCGCTTTTGTGCCCATATGTCGGAGAAGGACCTGCACGGATTCGAGCCTTAAGTGCGTCCGCCCGCAAAGCTGCTGACGAATACGGCCTTGCTATTATCATGCTCGATGATTTCGAGTATGGCGGAGGTCTTCATCGAGGTATTGGTGATGCGTCGTCGCCGGCATATTCGAATCTTACCGCTTCATTAATATCTGAAATGGAGGGTTTGAATTCTAAAAGCAGAATCGTTTGGACGGCCACCGCCAATCGACTTGATCTTGTAGATGGTGCGCTGCTCAGACCCGGACGGTTCAGCAGGAAGATTTTAGTCCCGAGGCCGTCTCCTCAAGCTTGCATCGCGATTCTGATGATTCATTTGAAGAATAAACCACTTGCCGATAACCAGTCGCTAAAACAGATAGCTGAAAAAATTGTTGAACAGATATTTGTCTATGATGACGACCATTTGCTACTTCGAATTCATTTTGCCGACGGCGGTCAGGATGAGATTTTCGCTTCAAGAATAATCAGCGGCGCACTCTTAGCCGAGGCTGTGCGGTCCGCCGGTTTAAAAGCGATCGAACGCGACTTGTCCGAACAAAACAATAAGCCGACCGGCATCACAGATGAAGATCTTTTGGAAGCATTAAACGAACAAATGATCGCCGCAGCCGGCTCGGTACAACCGAGCAATGCCCATTTGCATTATCTCGATCTGCCGCCTGATCAAAGAGTCATTGCCGTGGAACATATTTTATTAAATTATTATGAACCCATTGAATAAAAGTATGGAGGTATATTATGAGCCACTTAGAAAAACAATTTGATCGACAAAAAAGTATATCAACAAGAAATGTTAGTTCAGGAAATAAAAATCAGTTATTGGTGGAAGTAGCCTGTGAAGACAGGCGTTTACGACTTGCCGTTCCCGCATCAGCGACGGCAGGTGATCTAAAATATGAGTCCCTCGGAAAAATGGAACTTGTATTGGCCGATCCCCAAAAATATATCGTTATTGGAAGTAACGGCGTACCTGTTGATGACAATCAAACGATGCGCGATATGATGGCAAAGGATTTAACTTTGGAATTTCGCCTGATAAAACCCGCTGCTTTTGGGCATGTTAATGAGGAAAAATAAAATGCCAGATCCGTTCTTAAACCAATTGGATTTTAATAAAGATTATGAAAGCTGTCTTGATCTGGGTAAATTTTATAATGTCACAATCGATCAAAAAGACAGCTACGTTTTTATTTACCTAAAAAATCAATCAGGCCAAAAAATGACAGCCAGAATCGATTGCAAAAATTATCCACAAAGTTGGCCTAAAGTTACCTTCCTGGACCCTGTAACCGAAAAACCGTCTGAAAATCCCCTATTCTGGCCTCGCGGAATTGCCAAGATCAAAGGTCCAGGGGGCAGTGGTTTGTGTATAGCGGGAACCGCGACTTATGCAAGACATCATCCGCAATTCGGCTTAACCAAAGAAAGATTAGCTAATTTGGTCGAATTAATCATCCTTTGCTGTCGGGGTGAAGCCCAGAAATTGCGACGTATACCACAAAGGTAAGGTTATGTCAGCAGTTTTAATCAAATACAGACCCGATCGTATTCAAAAGTTGTTAATAGGTGAACCGGCGATCGCGCCGCTGGAACAGCATCTTTACAGAACCGGCCTTGAACATCGTGAAGAAGCAGCGCTTTTGGCCGGCTATATCATCGGGCGTGATACAGGTCTGGTGACAACGGGTATCCTTCCGTACACAGAAAGCCATATTGCCGGTTGCGAATTGCCCGTGGATGTCACCATAAAATGCATCAATACCATGAAAAAATATGGACAAATAGTGCTTGCTCAAATACATACCCATCCCGGACGAAGCTTTCATTCCCATACGGATAACGAGTGGTGTTTCTCGGATGCTCCCGGTTTGTTTTCTATTGTTGTTCCCTGTTTCGGCAGATTTGGATTGAAAAAGATTTTCAAGGATGGACTGGGAATTTATGAACGTCTTTCTAACGGTGAATGGTACATGTTGAGTTCTTCTGAAATTCAAAACAGATTTCATATCATCCCTGAAACTA
>CAZNET010000375.1:0-3494 GCA_964571885.1 uncultured Pirellulales bacterium | reverse complement strand
CTGGTCGGTTCGGCGATGATCATATCGGGTTTCAGCGTGCCGTCACGCTGGGCCGCCTCGATCATGGCCAGCGCGACGCGGTCCTTGATCGAGCCGCCGGGATTGAGAAATTCGGCTTTGGCGAATATCTTTTCATTTTTCAACTGCAGCAGCGGCGTGTTGCCGATCAGCTCGAGGATGTTATTGGTCAGCATAAAAAAATGTCCTTCTAATGTCTTGTTGTTATTCGAGTTACTGTAAAATCCGAAAAAATCATTGACAAATCCTGTCGTTCATATACAATAGCGAATGAGATTACCGAAAAGCACAGTGCCGTTTTGCTATCGGCCGGCTATTATAGCAAAAAGCGGTTTATTTTGGAAGATTTTTACATTAAAATATGAATAGTGGATAATCTCCGGCGGCCTTGAACTTCTGACTCAGTAAAAAGAGATTATATGATTTCGCTCACAGCAGGGCTGGTGTTTTCTCGCTTTCTCCTCTCCCTCCGCGACCGGCCCTGCTACAATTTCTTAAAAAACCGATAAAGGTTTTCATGACAAATCTGAAACAAATTTAAATTACTGAAATCTAAATATTCTAAACGGGCCCTTTCGAGAGATTCTTTTTCTGATTTGTTAAGGTTTTTCAGTATCTTCTTCTTATGGCGGCGGTGCGGTTGACGTTTACGAAGAAGTATCGCAGGGCGTCGATGGGGTGGTCGTGGACGCCGTCTTTTTCGGGCAGTTCACTTTCGGTTGGTTTGTCGGGATAATGGTAGCAGCGCATCGCTTCGATCAGGCGGCGGCACTTGGGGGAGATCATCAGATGCGTTTGGCCGGCGCCGTTTCGAACGGCCCGTCGGATCAGTTCGATGCCGGTGAGGATTTCGGATTTTCGATAGTGTGTAGCGATGCCGGCGGTCCGCAGTTCCCTGACCGCACTGGTGCCGGTGACATCATTACAGGCGGCCCCGGCGGGATCGCAGCAGGTGGCCGAGACAGTGTGTTCCGGGCAGGGCGTCCGCTTTTTTATTTCTTCAGCATGAACCTCGATGGTGACACGTCTTTTGACATATTCGTCGATCACACGGATCATACCGGTATCGTCAGCCTGTATCCACAGACAAACGAATGGATTGGTGAATCCGAAATCGATCGCGCGGTACAACGGCAGCAACGGATTGTAGCCGACAGGGCGGACATGAATATCCGGATCGAACTGATCGAACACAACATTTTGCAAAGACGGTCGTTTGCAGAGCATCTCGGTTTCAAAGGCCGACGTGCTGGCTCGTCTGAGCTGGGTAATGCAGTCGTCGATCTTCAGATAGCCGGCCGCTTGCTTTGCTTTCCCCTGACAGTAATTATCGAGGGGACACCGCGAACAGCTTCGGTCGACACACCGCTCGATCGTTTCCCACAGGCACCATTTGAAGATGGGCGTTTGGTTCTGTTCGGCGTCGTCGATGATCTTCTGCATCAGGCCGTATGGTTTGTGAACGGTGCTGACGATCTCCATCGCGGCCTTGATATTGTCTTTGGACTGAGTCACAAATTTTGCCGCCTCAAAAACATCAGGGTCAAACAGCTCGACCTCGTCGCACCGCAGTTTCTGGACATGCACACCGCGGACGCTGGTCGGTGACTGGGTCAGCACCTCGACCGACGAGCCGTTGGTGAACCTGCATTTTTCCTTCAGAACGGGTTTTTGGATAGTGCCGGTGAATCCTCGAAGCAAAAACGTTTGGAGGTATCCGTACATTCTGGAGGATTGTTCACCTGATCCGCCGAGAATACGAACCTGGCATTTGGGTTTGAAGATGCAATCCAGCAGCGTCGCAACCGCCGCCAGTTGTGTTTTGCCTCCGCCGCGGTTCGCCCAGACGATCGCGTCGGCGTTGGGATTTGCCCGCCCGGCAAAATCGGCGTTGTAACTGTACCACAGATAATCCAGCGGACTGGCGTGACCCGGGCATAGGCGTTTATCGGGGATATCAATATTGATAAACGCCCTAATATAATTTTTAAGATCCTGCTTTGTCACAGGACGTATCTGCCTTAATTTATTGTAGATTTGGATTGCCTTTTTTGTAAATTCCTCTGAGCGTTTTGAAGATTTTTTTTCAATGCTTTTGTTCATGATGATCTCCTTGATGTTAAAATGGAATAAATAATGTGATAGGCAAACAGCAAATGTGTTTTTTTGTTTTTTTTAATAAAATTTGGAAAAATTTTGGGCTGTTTTTAGAACAGTTCGTATAGGAAAATAAGGTTGGCAATTGAATATGATAACTGGCTTCGAGAGGTTACATCAGTTGCCGACCGTTAAAAAGTAAAAAGGAGACGAGCCTGACCACGCAAAGACGATACCGAGGCTGTCGTCTCCTTTTACGGCCAGAGAAAAATTAACGCCAGTCCACGTCCATATTTTTTAGATGTCACGGATACAGAGTAAAATCAAATTTGCGGAAAGTCTTTTGAAGTGGTATTTATATGTAGAATCTCTTTAGAAATGTTTCGTTCCAGAAGCAATTAATCTTCACTTATAGGAATTGATTTTTTCGATAAACTCCTGCGGTTTGTCGGGGGATAGCAGGATCTTTTTGTTGTCGCTGTATTCGATCAGGACAAGGTTCTTAGAATTTGTAATATAGGCATCCATTGGTCCGAGTTTCGAGCTTCTGAATTTACCATAGGAACCGAAGAAGCCGCCGACACCGAAAGTCCTGATCATACAGCCAAGGTCGCAACGCCTAATATACCTTGTCGAGGTAATGGTCTTGATCGGGATCCTGATGTTCTTGCCGATCCGGTTGACCGTCACATAACCTTTGGCAATAGCATAATCGAACGGTGCAAAGAACAGGCAGACAAGCATCAGCATCGGCACGGCTAAAAGCAGCAGGGTCAGCGGCTGTGCCGCGACGTTCGTGAATATCTGTAAGGGAATGAAAATAAAGACCAAAATGGCGATCCCTACTGTGAAAATCCAGTTCACTTTTGACCATGGAGCCGAGTAGATATATGTACCAGTCATGATTTTAGCCTCACAAATAGCGTTTTCATTTATATAGACGCTTAGCAAGGCCGGAATATTCAAAAATTTTGAAAAATAATTCAGATTTTTCACTTTAAATCATTTTGAAAATCCGGTTTACCAGGTTTTTGCTTGACAAAAGCGAATTTGATGTCATACTGAGTAAGGAGGCTTCTCGGCAGGTAGTTTGATTAAATTGAGAATATTAATGTTATTGAAAGGAGAGTATGATGAAGCGGAGTTTTTCAATCGCAATCGCAGTGCTGGTCTGTGTTGTTTCAACGATGTGTTTAGCCGATCTCGAGAACGATCCGTGCCTGGTGCTGAGGTACAGTTTTGAGCCTGGCACAACGGACAGTGGTAACATTTACGATGTTGTCGGCAAGTTCGATCCTAATTTGACCACAGCCAAACTATTTGTCACCGATACGAACATTCCGGATCCCTGCATGGATTCAACTGCGTGGGACGCAATG
>CAZNET010000374.1:0-3495 GCA_964571885.1 uncultured Pirellulales bacterium | reverse complement strand
GCCAGGGCTGTTTAAGCGAAAACTGCGAAGAATGCGACAATAACGGAAACTGCGTCGTCTGCCCGGATAACCCAGGCCAAACCTGCTGTGGTGAACAATGCTGCGATCCGGATAAATGCTGTAACGGTAACAGCCAATGTTGTACTGAAGATCAAATCTGCTGCAATGATCAATGTGTGGAATGCTGTTCCGCTATTACCTTAAACCTGGTTTCGCCAGCAACTGATGCGAAATTAACTTATGGTGCCGGCAGTCCGGGAGTTTTAACAATCGCTTGTGAAGCAGAAATAACAGCCGGCTGTGCTTGCCCTGAAAGTGATATCAGTTTTGATTGTGACAGTATCGGAAATTCTACAAAAACAATTGGGCCTGTCAGTACAAACACCAGCGGTAATTATATCTGCACGATAACATTTACCAATTTACCCAACAACAACAGCGATTTCGGCGAAAAAACCGTGACAGTAAAATGTAACGGAAACCAGAAAGATTCGGAACATATTAAGGTGTTTTATCCTTGTTTTGCAAATAATCATCCCGGTTCAGAATGTTCATACAATTCGTCTTTTAGTCTTACTAGTATTAAAGTACCTAACTGGTTTTACTTTTGGAAAAACGAGAATTTAGTGAGTGGTTTATCTGATTGTAGGCATCTTATTTATCCAGATGTATTTGGCGTTCATTATCTTTCAAATGTATACGTGACAAATGAAGCAATTGGGACAAATACAGGGGTAGATAATATGTCAGGCACTGTTTCAGTTCTTTTAAGGGATAATCCTTGGCCAATACCAGATGATATTGAAAATGTGAATTATAACTTTAATTATACTGCAGATGGTGAATATGGCGATTGCCTGGCTGAAACTATTGCACATGAAAAATACCATGAAGAAGTATATGACGATTATCCTGGTTTTCTAGTTTGGCATTCAGATGATGATAAGTTAGATGATGATAATGAACGTGCTGCTTTTAAAACTATACCCAAAACAAGTCCTCATGCCAATAACACTTTTTCTTCACTTGGTTTTTCTTATGCAGGGAACTACCAAGATCAAGAAGCCCGATGTCGTGTTATTGAAATTACAGACCCTGAAACAACTAATCTATCAAATGATTGGGCAGCCCATGCAAAAAATCCCAATTATTAATAATAACGATAAGAAAGGATTAATCCATGAAAAATATTAAGAAAATGATAGTTTTTACTTTAATAATAATGACTTCAGCTATGAGTAAAATGGTTGAGTATCAACCGACTACTGAAGTTGAAAGTTTGTCGAAAAATGATATCTCTAAAGTTAAACAAATGCTGAACAGTGACAACAGTGATTTGGTTACTTATTTATGTACCAAGAAGATTAAGGAAATAGATTGGGGGAAAAAAGATGCCAATGACCTTGCTGCTTATATATATCAATGGCACAGTGATAACTTCAATCAACTTTTAATGGTTGGGCAGGAGAAGTATGTCTCTGAACCTCAACATGAAATTCACTGGATTGAAAATACAAAGCTGATTAATCAGGCTTCCAATGGAATTATTGCAGTTATTGGACTTGATAAAAAGAAAGCTTCAGGGTTGTTAAAACGCTCAGCATCAACAATCTTATCTGAGCCGCTAACTCCATTCAGAGAAAAACTATTATCTAAAATACTTGAAGAAGCCTCAAAAGACAGGAATTCTGAAGATATTGAAACCTCGTTCACCTATATTAAAGAGCAGTTTAAAAATAAAATTCCAAATAACGTGAGTAAACTTATAGAAAAATATGAATTAGAAAGAAAATATACCAAAGTAAATGATGTTAAAAAAGCCTGCCTTTTACTTCTTGAAAGCATCCCAAGTGATCTATTTGATAATGGGATTGTTATTGGAGATGAATTAGGTGAGAAAGAAACAAACGCTTTTAAATCTGTATATGACTATAATTTGTGTTTAGATACTGCTGTTGATATTTTTGATAATGACCCAAATCTCACTTTTACAAATCGAATAATTTTATTAATGCTTACAATACCTCATTTTCCTAACACAAAGGAACAAGCAGAAGAATCATATTATTATTTTGAAAAAGCTGTGAGCTATTATCAACAACTAAAAACCGATGGAAGATGCACAAAGGAATACATAGAAGATATGGATCAGTTTTTGGGGAAAATGCAAGAAAGTTTCAGCATCTTTTTAGTTAATCAGCCAGTAGTATTTGAGTCTAATCAAGAGAACTAAAAGAAGAAAGGGATTTTATGACATTATGAAACTTAATTTTCACAGTAATAGTATTCTGTTTATTAATAACTGGCTGTGATCCAGAAAAGACATCGAAGAAATCTTTTGATATTTCAGAAGATGTTATCGAATATGCCGTCATTTGGGTAGAAATCTATTATTGTTTGAAGGCAACGGGACCGTTTAAGGGTATTTTTTATGAACCTAAAGGGAAAGATGATCCAAAGCAAAAAACTATTCATTCTGTTACTCTTTGTTTTGGTGAGTAACGGATTGGCTCAATCAAATGACTGTAATCTTTTATTGTTAGAAGAAAAAACAACCGAAGAGCTTTTCGAGGTTTTGGGCAAAAAGGGCATATCGATACCGGTTCCGCCTGAAATAGAGCAGGAAAAGGACTGGGAAGTGCGTGAGGCTTATTTCAAACAAAGAGATCAACGGTTCAAAGAAGACCAAATGAAATATACGAAGGCTCGTGAACTGCTTGCTAAAAAAGGCGATGCGATAATTCCTTTGTTATTTGAAAGATTGCAAAATGATCACAAAACGCGCAAGAAATATCCAAAGCTTCAAACCGCAAAATTTGAAGCAGAGGCTATGAGATTACTTGGAGAAATAGGAACACCTCGGGCCAAGCAGTTACTGCTTGCTGCTGCGTTAGGGCAAACTGATTTTATAAGCTATCCCCCCACCGCATTGCAAGAGTATCTGAAAATCGCCGATCAAAATGAGGTCAGACAACTTCTACCTTCAAACGATCCGGATATTATATACGCAACATTGAAAAAGCACCCCGGGTTAGTTGAGGTGCCGGAAATCTTCGAGAAAGTAAACAATATGCTTCAATCGAATAGTTTTCATGAACGCTCAAATGCTAAAAGCCTGATCAAATACAGTGCGCCAGATAAACATGTGGACAAGAAGGTTCGCGCCCTGGTTGAGTCACTCAAAACAGTTAACAACCTGCCAAAAGCAAATGAGCGTTATCAGCCCGATACGATAGGCACATTTGCCGATCACATGCATTCGGAGATCGCAAGAACCTTGATTATACTGCAAGGCAGCGATGAGTATCTTGCTGATATTACAGATAATTTAAGCGGTTCGGCAAGAGATTGGGTGATAGTCGCAAGGGGACTGAAAGGGGATACATCTGTCAAAGATCAGGTGATTTCTGTTTTTCAGGACGAAAACAATCTTGAGAGAACTCGTTTGCGTTGGTCATGCATCAGGGCATTTGAAGTGATTGGAACAACTGAGGA
>CAZNET010000373.1:0-3497 GCA_964571885.1 uncultured Pirellulales bacterium | reverse complement strand
ACAACGCAGAATTTGTCTTTATTTAGAAATCCGGTTATCTTTTTTTCGACCGCGTCGATCATTGCTTCGGGCGTTCGATTCTCTGTCACGGCTTCGGTGGTATGGATTCCACACTTATAAACTTCGCAGTCGCATTCGATATCGTAAAATTCCAGATTCGGCGACGCTTCGATGATCGCCGCCGGACCTTTGTCGGCGCCTTTTTGCCAGGTACTGGTTCCGTCGTAAGGCACGGGGACAAGTACCGCTTTGGCGCTGTCTAAACTCGAATATTGACTGGAAAGATCACAGAAATTCATAATAATGACGACCCGCAAATCAACTGTTGAACAAAAACATCGCGATAGCAACGACCGTCGTCCAGAGATCTTTTTGTCCCCTCGCGGTCTGGGTTACGTTGGTCGTGCGAATGATCAGCCCGCTGGACTTATATAACTGCTCCTTCTCCGACCAGGCCTTGTCCGGATCGACCTCCAGGCCGAGTGTCGTACCGAGCATACTCGCCGCCAGGTCCTCAGCCATATCCGCCGCTTCGATGCGATTCATCCCGTGGCCGTGAACCTCGCTGAGATAGCCCCACTTGCTCTTGTCCTTGGGAATCGCGACACCGACCGACGACGAAACCATTCTGCCGTTCTCGTTGGTCTCGGCTCGGGCCATCACACAATAACAGATCGCCCCGGGTACAAGCTCTTTCAGCCCCCGCGCCCTGCTGACAACTTTGCATTTGGGCGGCAGGATTGACGAAACCTGTACCAGGTTCTGCTGGGCGACGCCCGCGTTACGCAGCGCCTCTTCGAACGATTTGAGCTTATAAACATTTCTGCCGACACCCTTGGTCAGAAAAACCCGTGTCGGCACCAGATTGTTTATGAATTTGTCATTGTCCTGGTCCATCTTTGTCTTCCCAAATAAACAGCATTGATCAAACCGTTTTAACACAAACCGTGTATTATAAATAGTTATCGAAAAATAACAACAATTATTTTTTGCGATTGGTTGTATTTAAGACAAGCTGATTTATAATGGCTTAATTGTAAAATCAAATGAATATAAAAAGAAAAAAAATCACGGTCACCGGAAGAATTCAGGGCGTCGGATTTCGTCCGGCGGTATATAACCTCGCGACGGAACTGCATCTGACCGGCTTTGTCTTCAATGACACAAAAGGTGTCACCATTGAGGTGCAGGGAAATCCGGACAGTATCAACAGTTTTTTAGATCGACTCACCGGACCGGCCAAACCGCCGGCCGCCGAGATCAAAACGGTGCAAAGAAACGATATTGATAGTGTCGAAAACGAAAAAACATTTATCATAAAACAAAGCCGAGCCGGGGAAAGTCCTATCAGTGAAGTGACGATCGATATGGCCGTGTGCGGACAATGTCTTGCCGAACTGAACGATCCGCATGATTTTCGTTATCATTATCCCTTCACCAACTGCACGAACTGCGGACCGAGATACAGCATTGTCAAAACGATCCCTTATGACCGCGGCAATACGACCATGGCCGAATTTCAGATGTGCGGAAAATGCGAAAAACAGTACAGAGATGTCACCGACCGGCGGTTTCATGCCCAGCCGGTCGCCTGTCCCGATTGCGGTCCGTCAATCAAACTCACCGACAATACCGGCAAAACATTATCAGACAAAACAGATGAAGTGATCGAACAGACGGCCAAGCTTTTAGCCGAAGGTAAAATCCTCGCTATCAAAGGTATCGGCGGTTTTCACCTGGCGGTTAATGCCCATAACGAAAAGGCGGTAAATCGGCTTCGCGAAAGAAAACACAGGGAATCCAAACCTTTCGCACTTATGGCCGATTCGATCGAAACGATCAAAAAATACGCCGAGGTCGATGAACAGGCAGAAGACCGTCTCAAAAACCCTCAGGCGCCGATCGTCCTGCTGACTCGAAAAGAAAATATAGAACTCGCTCCCTCGGTGGCCCAGGGTGTCAATACGCTGGGCTTTATGCTCTGTTACGCCCCGCTGCATTGGTTACTGTTCAAGAAACTAAACGGCAAAATCGACTGTCTCGTGATGACCAGCGGCAATATCTCCGAGGAGCCGATCGCCGCCGATAACGACGAGGCACCGTCGCTGACGCCTTTGTGATGCATAACCGTGACATTTATCGCCAGGTCGATGACTCCATCGTGCATTTTATCAATGACGAACCGGTCCCGCTTCGACGGTCCCGCGGTTATGTGCCGACGCCTGTTATAATCGATAAAAAAATGTCCGTCGACATCCTCGCCGCCGGTGGTGACATGAAAAACACCTTCTGCCTCGGCAAAGAAAACCAGCTTATCTGCAGCGAACATATCGGTGACCTCGAAGACGCCGAGGTTTATCATCATTACATCGGATCGATCGAGCATCTGAAGCAGCTTTTTGAAGTCGAGCCTGAAATCGTCGTCTGCGATTTGCACCCCGGTTACTTTTCGACCGCGTATGCGAAGTCACTGAAAAATGTTAAACTCATTCAGGTTCAGCACCACTGGGCACACATTGCCTCAGTTTTGGCGGAGCACAACATCGAAGGCCCCGCGATCGGCCTGGAATGCGACGGCACCGGCTACGGCACCGATAGCGCGATCTGGGGCTGTGAATGCCTCATCGCCGACCTGCAGAAATTCGAACGCTTCGGGCATCTCGATTACTACATATTACCCGGCGGTGACAAGGCAAGCAAAGAAGCGATCCGCTCTGTCTTGGGATTATTGAAAAAAACATTTCCTGACTTCGAAATAAAAAAATACCGATGGCTTTTGGAACGCATTGAGCCAAATATCGAAAAACAAAAACTGATCATTCAGCAGATCAACAAGCAGATCAACACCGCACAAACCTCCAGCCTCGGCAGGGTCTTCGATGCCGTCGCCGCGATGATCGGAGGACTGGGCAGCTATAACCATCACGAAGCTCAGCTCCCCATGGCCGTAGAAGCGATTGTCGGTCCCGATATTGAGGAATATTATCAATTTAATATTAAAGCCGATATCCGGCCTGCCTTAATGGATCTTCGACCGATGTTCAAAGAGATTATTGAAGATATTAAAAGTGATATGGCCCCTGGGATCATCTCGGCAAAATTCCATAACACCCTGGCCATGGCACTGAACGAAACAGCCAAAACCGCCCGCGAACGTACGAAACTGAACCTCGTCGCCCTGAGCGGCGGTGTCTTCTGCAATCGATACCTGGCCAATAAACTGATTTATCTCTTGAACAAAGACGGCTTTAATGTATTATACAACAAAGAAGTACCAGCCAACGACGGCGGCCTGTCTCTCGGTCAAGCAGCGATCGTTTCTCGTCGCTCGTCGCTCGTCGCTGGTCATTAGGAATTCAAACAAAATACAGGATAAAGATGAAAATCAAAGATTATAAGGATTTACAGATTTGGCAAAAAGGTATTGATATTGCGGATAAAATATATTCTATCACCGAAAACTTTCCCAAATCTGAAATGTACGGTTTGTCTTCTCA
>CAZNET010000372.1:2023-3499 GCA_964571885.1 uncultured Pirellulales bacterium | reverse complement strand
GGCGAGATACTTGTTTGCGACGCGATCGATCCCAATATGACATTTATCGTTCCGCTGGCCGGCGGGATTGTCGAGCGCAGAGGAGGGATGCTGATCCATGGAGCGATCATCGCCAGGGAATACGGGCTGCCCTGTGTCACCGGCGTCAAGGATGTGGTCGATTTGATACAGAACGGCCAGGAGGTTGTTGTGGACGGTTATCTGGGAATCGTGACCCTTACGTCCGGGTCGGATGGATAAAAGGAAAATGCAATGAAGAAGTTATTGTTTCTCATATTAATTTTGACCGTGAGTCTGGCGGGATGTATGAAAAATGAAGACAAACAAAAGAAACCGGTGAATTTCGTTATCAGCGATTATCAATGGAAAAACCGCATCGTTATTGTCAGTGCGGATTCAAAAGACAGCGCCCCGTATCGATCCTTCAGAAATGAATGGGACCGTAAAACCGATGAGGCAAACGACCGGGATATGATACTGATCGAGCTTTTTGCCAAAGAGCCAAGTATGGTTTCGGGTAAACCCATCGATGATATCTCCGAAGAAAATCTCATCGGTCTTTTTGACATCGATACAAGCGGCTTTGAGATTATTCTGATCGGCAAAGATGGAACCGTCAAATCGAAAGACAGTGAGGCTACGCTGGAAATGTTATTTGCGTTGATTGACACCATGCCCATGCGACAGGCGGAAATCAGACGAAAACCAAATCAGGATTAAACGTTTCAATGTCATTGAATCAGGCCTATGGTCATGAATACGTCTTACCGATAGAAACAATATCCCGGTGATCTGCGGCTAAGATAAAGAGATAATCATCTTAAACATTTCGTAAAAAGATTAAAATACCTGAAGATGCCAGATTGGTTCGAAGAGGGTTTTATTAAAGACGGACATCCGTATGTCTCTGTGCCTGATTAATGACAGGTGTGGCGAATCATAACAAACGGATGTTTAAAACGACAGGACCTGCATAGATGATATGCAGGCCCTGAAGGTGAAGAAAAACTTTAGTTTTTTAGTGTTAACGTTTTTTTCTGATCAAAGCCAAACCGCCCAGTCCCAGCAGCGCGATGGTTGCCGGTTCGGGAATCGCGGTGACGACTGTTGACAGCTCTCCGCCAACGACTTTGAGTTCGGTTATGATACCCGCAGCGATAGTGACTGTTCCGCCGCCGGTGATGTCTTCAACCGCGTGAACTCCATAGCCGCTCAACCAGGCTTCGTTGCCGTTGAGATTCGGATCGCCGGGCAGCAGTGTTAAGCCGCCTGGGGTGATGTATTGGGTGCCCAGGACGTAATCCGAAATAGCACTTCTTTTGTCGCCCGTCAGAACAAGGGTTCCGTCGGTGATATTCATGTTTGTGCTGCCATGAACACCTCTTTCGCCGGCGAACAGTGACGGGGCTGTAATGGTTCCGCCGTCGAGATTGAGCTGACCGCCGTTGCCGTTCCAGTCATGTTTGCCGACATAGA
>CAZNET010000372.1:0-2013 GCA_964571885.1 uncultured Pirellulales bacterium | reverse complement strand
GCCTCGGTGACAAGCGTACCGCCGGTCATGTTGAGTTCACCAGCGCCGATCTTGCCGACACATAATCCGTCATTATTGGCCTTAACCGTAACAGAACCACCGGACATGTTCACGATGCCCTTGCCGGTACTCGGGTTAAAACCAATTGACAGGCCTGCCCAGGCATCCAGATTCGGATTGAAAACTGCGGTACCGCCGGTCACCTCAAGTGTTGTGGTTACACTACCGGCATTACCAAGCATGATTCTTTTGCCTGTAACATTATCACCGGGTAATATTCTGCACACGTCACCATCGGTTTTGAAACTGACACCGTCAGAACCAATGGGAACCGCGCCACCGGACCAATTACATGGGTCATTCCAATTTCCAACGCCTCCTGTCCAATCTACGGCGCTTGCGCTGGCTGCTAATACTGCAACTAAAGCTAAAACTAATAACTTCTTCATAATACTCCTCCTCAAAACAAAAATAAAACTCTTCTACTTCTTCCAGGTTTTACACGCGTAAAACCCACAATAAAATTACGTTGTCCGAGCATTCATTTACCTGACCGCTCCGGCACACGCTGCCGGTTGACCTTCACCGCCGGTCAATCAATTTCAGCAGGGCAACTAAACTGCGGGATTAAGCCGAATAGTGTAATTGAGAGACTGAAAAAATCTCATTACCCTACACCCGTATTAATTTTTCAAAATTTGAATAATTCAATTTTATCAAAAACAGTTTATCACAGTCTATACATTGGCGTCTCAAAACATATGCGTTAAGTACCAATTTGATGGGATTGTTTCGTGAAATACTTTATTTTCAGGAAAATCCGAAATCGTTCCAGCTCAAAACTAATACCGCGAATAATCTTAAAATCCCAAAACTCCATTATCACAATCCTCTTCAAACCAAATTTCTCTCAAGACATCCTTTCTTGTGAAAAGGTATATCTATCCTTAATTCTATGGATTCAATTTTACCAAAAAACAAATAGGCATATCTATATGGTGGGGTATCATAATATATGCGCAATGTGTCAATTTAGAGGTGATTTTGGCAAAATAACGATATCTTTACAAAAAAGTGTAATATTCAGGTCAGGATTTGAGGGTTTTTTCAGCAGCGTATTGCGTTGGAGTCATACCAAAATGTTTATGAAAGATCCTTCCGAAATGCGATAAATTGAGAAATCCGACTTCATACATAATTTCAGTAACTGTAAGTTCAGATTTTACCAATAGTTGTGCTGCTTTTTTCAGTCTAACCGTACGTATGAATTCTTTCGGAGTCTGGTCCGCGAATCCCTTCATTTTCCTGAATAACTGCGACCTGCTAATATGCAGTTCGGAACTGAAGTCTTCTACACTGAATTCGGGATCGGAGATATAATTCTCTACGATATTAATCGCTCTGGCCAGAAATTCCTTGTCGGCGGGCGGCACGGAGATGTTTTTAGGTTCGGTGAGGATTTCTCTGCGAAATCTTTGTCTTAATTTTCGTCTCGATTCCAATAAATTTTCAATACGTTTTTTCAGAATCGCCAGGCTGAAGGGCTTGGTAATATAGTCTTCGGCACCGGTTTCAAGGCCTTCCAACTGGTGCCGTTCGGAACTTTTTGCCGTTAGTATGATTAAAGGTATATGACTGGTCAAGTAATCATTTTTCAGTCTTTCAGATAACTCAAGTCCATCCATTTTCGGCATCATCAGGTCGGTTATCATAAGATCGGGTATCAACAGGCGTGCTTTTTCAAGGCCTTCAATGCCGTTTGCCGCCTCTTCAACTTGGTACTCGGGTTCGAGCTCCCGGCGAATGAGGCCGCTGATGTCGGAATCGTCTTCGACGATAAGAACCAGCGGTATTTTATGGTCGTGCTCTTTGTTCTGAAGCAACGGATGCTGTTCTGAAAGCCCCGCCGCTGAGCTTTGCAATGCCGCTTTCCCGTCGAGGCCCTCTTTCTCAGGGATTTCAACAATTTGTTCTTTTTTAAAATCTGTCTTTATTTTCATACTATTTAGAGTA
>CAZNET010000371.1:0-3503 GCA_964571885.1 uncultured Pirellulales bacterium | reverse complement strand
CTTTGCAGCATGCCTATGAAGAGGTCGTCAATGTTTGTTTTTGTCTTTAGGGCCCCGTCCAGGACGAAGGCTATTACCTAACGGCCATGCGATACATCGAGGCCAATCCGCTGCGGGCAAAGATCGTTGAACATCTCAGAAACTATCCATGGTCCAGCTTCGCCGCACGCACCGACACCGAGAAACCGTTCAACTTAAGCAAAGGGCCCGTCGAGCTGCCTTCCAATTGGGCGCAATTAGTGAGCCGAAATATCAACGCCGGCGATCAGGAAAAATTTCATAACAGCATCAAACGCGGCTCACCCCTGGGACACAATGACTGGGCAAAACAAACCGCAAAAAAAATGAACCTGCTCTCAACGCTGACACCAAGAGGAAGACCAAAAAAAGGTACCGGACACCTTTAATTTGCCTAATTTGCCCATTAATTTGCCCCTTTAATTTGCCTCATTAGCAAAATGTTGACAATTAGTTTCGCCTAATAGACTCATAACTTTTTATCTGAATTAGAGTTATTGAGATAAAATATTTGCCTAGTACAGCTCTATTTTATTCTATAAAATCGGAATTTGCTACATCCAGGAAGCCTCACTTCTTCCATTTTTCCTTCTCTTTATCCATCTCGATAACATCCTATCATCCTGACCGCATGATCACTTCATAAGCGGGAAAATGGATTCATGGGCGGGCCTAAGACTTTAGGCCTTCCAGTTCCCCATCGATTTTTTCCGTCGAGGCCATCAGTTCCTTCCAGGTATACCGGCGGTTCTCCATGGAAGCGTTATATCCGAGAATCGACACGAGGTTGCTGCGCACGCTGGGGGCCACCGTAGGATTTTTGTAATGGCCATGTGTGATACTGTCATAAAAGGCGGCCAGGTTGTTCTTGGCGCCCTGCGCGTAGATCGAAGGTGTCTCACCTTTGTAGAAATCCTTGCTGCGCACCAGGACCTGTCCTCCGTACTTAGTTTCAAGAACGCCTTCGGTTCCGAACATGCGGTTCCAGTAGCCGTCAGGCTGCGTCCCATGACCATTGAACTGGCGGGAACTGAACGTGATCCCCACCTTTTTGGGGTATTCGTACAGGACCGTAAAGTAGTCCCAGCAGTTGCCGACATTAGGTCGGAGCTTCCGGCCGCCAGTGCCGGTCGCACAGATCGGCTCCTGGTCCATCACCCAACTCATCACATCCAGCGTGTGGATGTTCTGTTCGGTGATGATGTCGCCGGAGAGAGCCTTATAGAAATGCCAGTTCCTGAGACGTGCTTCTGGCGAACCGGGTTCGGCTTTCACACCCGCCGGGCCGGTATGCACATAGGTCTCCCCAAAGACCATATTGCCGATCGCGCCGTTGTGCACCTTCCCAATAGCCGTGATAAAAGGCTCCATAGCGCGCGTCTGGAAGTCGACAATGAATGCCAAGTCCTTTTCCGTGGCCTTCTTCCCGCACTCTTCAATGGTTCTGCAGCCCGGCACGTCCACGGCGATCGGTTTGGCCAGGAAGACATGCTTACCCGCATCCACCGCCGCAGCTGCTTGTTCCGGATGAAAGTACGGCGGCGATTCGATCAGCACCGCGTCGATTTCCTTGCACTCCAGCAGCTCATTGTAACAGGAAAGCGTCGTGAACCGACGGTTGGCAGGAATATTGAACTTGTCACCCGCCGCGTCGACACGGTCCTTGAAGTAGTCGCCCGCGGCCGCGACCTTGTATCCCCCATGTTCAACACAGAAATCACCGAGCCAGACGCCGCGGTCACCGCAGCCGATCAGGCCCACGTTCACCTTCTCCTTTTTTTCGGCACCACGAGCCCGGCCTGTGGAAAAGGTCCCCAGTCCAAGGGCGACCGCCCCGCTGGAGGCCAGGAAATCGCGACGATTCAAAGATGCTTTTTTCTTCATAATCCATTCTCCTGAGAATAATTGTTGATTTAATTAATCAGTTTTTATTTCGATATCCTTGAACAAGACGTGCATTTCAAGGCCGCCGTGAAGCTGCAGGCCAAAATGGCCTTTCGTGCGGCCGGGATCGTCCTTCAGTTCGACGGTTTTGTGTCCGTTGAGGTAGATGGTGGTGTCACGGCCATAGGCTTCGATGGTCACCTGGTTCCACTGCTTGTCTTTGTACCAATCGTGAATTTTATCTTCAGGCGATTTTGCGACCCAGCCTCTGCCGCAGGTTTCATAGATTCCGCCGACATCGGGAGCTTTTTCTACCTCGGCCTGGAAGCCGCAGACGCCGAACGTGCCGCCCACTTCTTCAACGCGGAAGTAAAAACCGCTATTGCCGTTAAGTCTTTTGAATTTGAAACGGACCGTAAAATCATCATATTGCTTATCCGATACCAGAATGCCGTGACGTTTTTCGCTTTTCGGGGAGGTGCCGACGATGGCTCCGTCTTCGACGTGCCAGCTTCCGCCGGGAAGAATGTGCCAACCGTTTAAGGTTTTTCCATCAAAGAGCGGCTTCCATTCAGTTTGCTGATCGGTCTTATTGCTTTCCAGGCAACCCGAAAGCAAAGAGGGAATGATCATCAAAAAAGCCAATCCCAGAATTTTTTTTAAATATTGATTTGTCATTTTCATTCCTTTCGTCATAATTCATTTTTTCTGACATTTCTCACGAGAATTAAAGGTGTCCGGTACCTTTTTTTCGATTGGTGTTGACAGGAGAATTAAAGAGAAATTAAAGGTGTCCGGTACTTTATTTAACGGTACTTTATTTAAGTTCATAAAAACTCCGAATATAACGCAAATCTTTTCCTGAACGCTAAATTCAACCGCCATTTCCCTTTCGCACATTCGCACCTTCAAGCCATTCGCATTTATCTTTTTCGCTAACCGCTAAAAAACCTGCCGTTGCCGCGTCTGAGTGATTTGTAATTTAGCACAAAATCGTTTTGCTTTCAAGGGAAATGTCCGGCTACCGGGAAAGCTTGTAAAAGTCATAATTTTCTGTCCAGTTTTCTGTAGCCGATGGCTTCGGCGATGTGTTCGCATGCAAGTTCCTGTTTTTGTTCGAGGTCGGCGATGGTCCTGGCGACCTTGCATATCTTGTCGTGGGCGCGGGCGCTGAGGCCCAGTTCGGTCATGGCCTGTCTGAGCATCATCTCGGAGGAGGTATCGACTTTGCAGAATTTTTCGACCTGCCGGCGGGTCATCGTGGAATTCAGTGTCACCCTGCCGTCGCCGAAGCGCCGCTGCTGGATATCCCTTGCGGCGATGACGGATTTTCGGATGGCCTCGGAGCTGACCTGCCGGGCCTTCGATCGCAGCTTGGTAAAGCTGACCGCCGGGACGTCGATATGGATATCGATGCGGTCGAGAATGGGCCCTGAGATCTTCGAGATATAGCGTTCGACCTGGTTGGGCGTGCATTTGCATTTGCGCGTGGAGGCCCCGAAGTAGCCGCAGGGACACGGATTCATCGCGGCAATCAGCATGAACTGGGCAGGGAATGTAATCGTCGATTTGGCGCGGGAGACGGTGACAGAGCCTTCTTC
>CAZNET010000370.1:0-3510 GCA_964571885.1 uncultured Pirellulales bacterium | reverse complement strand
GTAGCGGTACCGCCTATATTCAACGTTGCAACTCTTTTTGCATCTGGAATCTGGTAATCACCGGCTTTACCGGTCACCTGTTTATAAGCATCGAGTAACTGTCGTACGCCGGTTCCTCCAACCGGATGACCACAGCCGATGAGTCCCCCCGACGGATTGATAGGCAATTTTCCGTCCATTTCGATAATTCCTTCGTCGATCGCTTTAAATGATTGGCCGGGTTCTGTAAGACCGAAGTGATCAATCGCCATATATTCTGATGTCGTAAAACAATCGTGCGTCTCTATCACATCCAGATCCCAGCATTCTTTAATGCCTGCGCGATTATATGCATCTAAAATAGTTTGACGCGTTACCGGTAATACATATTTATCTTCTTTTGAATCCTTCACTTTTTGTGCAAATTCTATAGGTGCTGTTCGATGACCCCATCCTGAAATTTTAGGTATGGTGTTCTTATTTAAACCTGTTTTTTTGGCATATTCGTTAGCGAAACGTTCTGAGGCAAGATAAATACATATCGCTCCATCGGTTACCTGAGAGCAATCGGTTACTTTTATTCTTCCGCTTACTGTGGTATTGTATTTTCCGAGGCAACGGGCGTGTTCATAATTCATAAACCAGTTTCTAGTTTGAGCATTGGGATTTTTCTTAGCGTTGGAATAGTTGATCTCGGCGATTCTGGCCAGATAATCGTCATCCAACCCGTAACGTTTATCGTATTCATCACCGAGTTTTCCAAATAATTTTGGGAATGGAAATTCAATATCCACACACTCTCTCTCAAACCACGCCGCCGTGCCGAGGTAATCACCGCCCTCAGCCGCGCTTACGGTTTTCATCTGCTCAACTCCAATGACACAAATCAGATCGTAGATATTTGCCTGAATATGTGCTATAGCAGATACCGTCGCGAGTGCCCCGGATGCGCAGGCACCTTCAAAACGACAGGTAGGCAGACCGACAAATATTGGATCGAGATCGACAAAAAATGCTCCCAAATGTCCTTGCATACAATATAATTCGCCTGCAAAGTTACCGAGAAAGGCCGCATCGATATCCTTTGGTTCAATTGGAACTTCATTTAAACTACCTTCATAGACTTCCCGTATCATCGCTAATATATGTTTATTTTCTCTTTTCCAGTTTCTGGCAAAGTCGGTCTGATATCCGCCTAAAAGATATATATCATTGTTCATATAAGTCTCCTTATCGTTTATTTTACTTGGCAACAAAATATCTGCCTGGATTATGAGATTTGTAATGTTCCACTTCTTTTGCTAAACTTTCCGGTATACCGTATCCTTTAGTATGTAGTATTTCAATGACTTCCCGGGGGCCTCCCAGCATTTCCACAATCAAACTAGGCGATGCCCAGTTAAATCCAAATGACATAACTCGATCGATGCCTGTTATTCCATCGTGCTGATTTGTAACGATACCAACTAAGGTGTATGAATATACAATATATAAACACAAGATATCCAACACAATATCAGACTCGGGACAATGAGCCGTCTTAATTGTTTCAAAAGCCTTTTTATACATGCCGATATGAATATAGTTTTTAGCTTTTTCGACAAACGCTACATGAGGCGCAATTGCTGGAACATAATCATTCGTTTCTGGATCGTAATAAACAAATTTTCCACTCTCAAGTTTTTTATAAAAGCCGTGTTTTGTTTTATTGCCCAATATACCTTGTTCAACCATTTTGGAAATGTAATCAGGTAAAACCAACATGTCATGAAAATCGTCGTTTGTGTTATCATACAAACTGTGTATAATAGCCTGGTGAATATCCAGTCCCACCAAATCAATAGTAGCTAAAGGCGGCATCAAGCGGCCCGTATAAGGGCCCAAGAGATAATCCATTATCTCAACGCCATGTTCCAAGACCAAATAAGTTATTTTATTAAACAGCAAAAAAGCGATTCGATTTCCTGCAAAGGCAGGGGTGTTGTGTACCGGTATTACCTCGCGGTGAAGTGTTTTAAGCAGGAATTCTTTTACCAATGACGCAATAGCAGGGTCGGTTTGAGGCAGGACAGCAAATTCACAGGCAAGCATTTTGCCCGGCGGATTATAAAAGTGGGTTGACAAATAATGCTCCCGAAAATTTTGCGTTCTTCCTTCAGCCAGCTTGGTCAATGGCAAACTCGAAGTCGTCGAACCGATGATGCTGTCTGGCTTGCGATACTGCTCAACCCTTTCATAAAGGTTTTTTTTAACCTCCATGTCCTCTGTGACGCTTTCTATAATCAGATCTGCTTGTGACAGAGCCTTTTCCAGCATATGTTCATAGTCACCGCAAATAATATTTTTTGCAATGACTTCCGAGCGTGCCTGAGAACAGGCTCTTTGCAAGCCCTTCTGGGCACCTTCTTCGGTTCTGCTTAAAAAATATACTTTCAGGCCTTCCTGAGCAATAATGCCTCCCGTCAAACTTCCTACTGTGCCGCTGGCTCCGAGAACAGCAACACATTGAATCTTTTCAATCATATAAATTACCCTTTAATAAAGTGAAATCTGCGTTTTAATTTCTTGATGATTATCTGACATCAAAGTTAGATACATTTACGTTCCAATTGTTTATATCAAAGACTGCGTCATCAACCATTTCAGGATTTAATATTTTAGCAGTCATCCGAACTTTCTGGGGTTCGGATGTATCTGGAACTTTCATAAGTCCGTAAGGCTTGAAAGGCAAATGACCGTTATAAAGCATCATATCAAAAGATGAATTTTCTTTATGATATAATTTGTCCACAGCTTCGTTGAAAGCAGTCGGTGTCATAGGAAATACATCGAGTAGATGCAGCGTCTTTACTGTTTCTTTTTCCGTATAAATTTTATAGATACACATTGCGTCATTTGACAACTTGATCCTCCTATAGCTGTCATCATATCTGTGTTTTTCGAAAACTTCATCATTTACTTTTTCAATGTTATAGGGCCATTCTTGCCCCAGACTTCCCTTAGATATTTTCATTCGCAGTGAACAAAACATCCTGGATAAAGGATCAAGAAACTTGAATTTCTTCAATACGGATCCAAGATTTTTTGGAAGGATATAGTAATTCAGTTTCCCAACATCTCGGGTTCCGAAGATTCTTTTCTCATGTGAGTAATATAATTCATTCGGGAACCCGTAAATGAAAGGAATGTCATCTTTCAGCAAAGCTTCGTAAACCTTGTTACCCATTTCAACTAACGTCTGCTTTCCGCCTCGGTGTTCGCGAGCGATCATGGTATCGACGGATAATGCAAAGGTCATTTCCTTGCCGAAATACATATACCGGTAAGGAATAGCCGAAAAAGAACCGACGATCTCATCGCCGTGCAAAAGCAATCCATGATAAGAATACCCCTTACAGGAATTCAAAAACCGGCGATCAAATTCCTCTTTCTGCATCTCCCGCTTAAAGACACGCTCAAACAAATGTATCATGTTCTCTTTCGCGTCGTCAGAAAGCTGATTTGTTCTTTTAAAGACGATTTCTCGATCCA
>CAZNET010000369.1:0-3528 GCA_964571885.1 uncultured Pirellulales bacterium | reverse complement strand
ATCGACTGTTCCACGGTCATCAGTTACGCACCAAGCGAGCCGCCGGGATGAAAACGGACATAGTCTTCGACGCTGAAATTGCGTGCTTTCATAACGGTCAGCGCAATCGCGTCACCAATGGCCAGCATACAGGTCGTTGACGCGCTGGGGGCGACACCGAGGGGACATACTTCGTCAATCTTTCCCATGCATAAAACCACGTCGCTGTGCTGGCTCAGGGTTGAATTTTTGTCGCTTGTGACGGCAATAAGCCGAACGGAAAGCTGCTTGACAAGATTGATCAAACGGATGATCTCATCGGTCTCACCGCCGTAACTTAACATCACAACAATGTCGTTTTTTCTCAATCTTCCCAGGTCGCCGTGGACCGCTTCGGCTGGATGCAGAAAATGACTCGGTGTCCCCGTAGATGCCAGCGTTGCGCTGATTTTTTGGCCGATGATGCCCGCCTTGCCGATACCGCTTAGAATCACCGAACCGTCACAGTGATAAATCATATCGACGGCCTTTATAAAACTGCCGTCAATAATCTTGATTACCGACTGAATGGCTTCGGCTTCGGCGTTGATAATATATTTTGCATATTCAAGATCAAATTTCACTCGACTATCCTTATGTCTGTTCATTCAAACATTTAAGTATGTATTAAAATTCTGAAATCGTCAAATTAAAAAACAGTCCATAAAACATGAAAGCTTAACTTGTTGTAACGACTCCACGTTCATTATAACAGATAATTTTATGTTTATCGCCGATATAAGAAGGATCCGAATGAATGAGAATTTGTTTGTCATTCTGCTGTTCTATTTGCGCGATCGTGGTTCTTTTAATATTCTGAAGATAATCCGACACTTCCGGGGAAACAGAAACTTCTATTCGTTTGATACTCTCATTTGAAGCGGACAGATTGATAAGCCTGACGATCTCGATGGCGACGGATTCATGGCTTTTAATAAATCCTGTGCCCCCGCACTGTGGACATGCCAGGTAAGTACTGGACTGAAGGGAGGGCCGCATCCTCTGCCGTGTCATCTCGACAACACCAAACCGGCTGATCCTGAGAATTTTTGAGCGGGCACGATCTGTTCTGACTTCCGCCCTGAAAGCCTTTTCAACTGCTCTACGGTGTTTGTCCTGTCTCATATCGATGAAATCACAAATGATCAAACCGCCCAGATCGCGCAGCCTGAGTTGACGAGCGATCTCCTTGGCCGCTTCGAGATTAATCTTAAACGCGGTTTCCTCAGCACTTTTTTGCTTTCTATATTTCCCGCTGTTGACATCGATCGAAACCAATGCTTCTGTTTGCTCGATCACAATTGACCCCCCGCCTTTGAGCTCGACAACACGTGACTGAATTTTTTCGATCTCTTCTTCGATTTTATATTTGTGGAATAACGGCACTTTGCTGTCATAATAAACAATTTTGCATTTCATGCGCGGTACGGCGATAGACAAAAAGTCTTTTATTTTCCGTACTACCGGTTCCGAATCACAAATGATTCGTTTTACTTTACTGTTAAAAACATCCCTGAGCGTTCGAATCACCAGATCGGATTCCTGATACAATAATTTCGGAGCCTTTTCAGCCTCCAGCCGCTTGTCAATCGTCTTCCAGAGCCTCTTTAGATATCGAAGATCATTTTGAATATCTCTTTTAGAGCATCCCTGTCCTGCTGTTCGAATAATAAATCCGTGACCTTTTGGCGGGTTGCATTGTTCCAATATCTGACGCAAGCGTGTGCGTTCCTCCTCATCGTCGATCTTGTGAGAAACACCGTGTTTTTTCATCCAGGGCATCATCACGAGGTATTTTCCCGGCATTGAAATGTAGGTGCTTAGCGTAGGTCCTTTCGTATTGATTCCTTCTTTGATGACCTGAACGATGAGTTCCTGTCCCTTGTGAA
The DNA here is from genome assembly GCA_964571885.1 of uncultured Pirellulales bacterium. Lineage (GTDB taxonomy): Bacteria > Planctomycetota > Phycisphaerae > Sedimentisphaerales > Anaerobacaceae > CAZNET01. Next base: position 1,621 of record CAZNET010000369.1, on the reverse strand, counting down.
GACAGCTTTGAATCGGTTCGCGTTCTTTAAGGGCTTTCCTTCTTCCAATATTTTCGCTGGCCTGACTTTTTTTCTTGCCGCAATAACGAGGGTGCAGATCGCTGATGTGCAAAAACCCGTTCCTTCCGGTGCTGAAATCAATAAACGCAGCCTGAATTCCCGATTCGATATTGACTACTTTTCCTTTATAAATGTTACCGACGTGACTGCTGAGACGCGACCGTTCGATATATAATTCTTCAAGATTGGCGTTTTCTATAACCGCCACACGACATTCTTCACGTTCAGCAACATTAACAAGCATTTCTCGTGACATAAATTTTTTGCTCCTCTGAATCAGTTCATTTTCCAGCAAATATTCCTGCGTTCTATGGGATCTGTAAGATTTTCCATGTTTAGTTCCGTCAACTTCAATAATTCATCACATCTGACCGTTCCATTGGGCTTAATAAGTATATCAAAATACACATTTTCGCCGCTGATGCCGATCGACTGAATGAAGTTTCTGACATTGACCTTGCGGTTTTTCTTCTTAAAGCCGCGTTCAAAAACCAGGGATTCGTTGGATACTATCGAATTTATTTTTTTCTGTAATAATGGTATGTCCGGACGTTTAACTTTCAGGACATAGGTACATGACAAAGGTCTTACGGATTTGCCTTTGTCAACAATACGGGCATCTGACATCTTCAAACCAGGAGGCAGCCGTTCACCCAATCGCCGAGAGCAGGCACTTGCCTTGGCCTCGAGATTTTGCGGTTTTTCGGCCTGTTGACCGCATACTATTTCTACCGCCAAAATATCACCTTGAGACTCAACACCGACCGGCTTGGGAAAGGGCAGACTCATTTTAATTCTTGGATTAAATCCCTCCGAATAAACAACATCCAACTCCGCTCGCATAAGCGCACGCTGAAACAGTCTGATCATGTCCGTGTGGGACAAATAACACAAATGGCCTCGTATTAAAAAATCTATCATCAATATTTTTTTACACATGTAAGCCTAAGGTTTAAATAATTGTACGTCTCGATGAATCCTAAAGTATCTTCGGTAATATGTGCCGCGTGGCATCATTCAGAAATCCGGAGATCTGTCTCTCGGAATTCATGGTTAAAACTTTTCTGGCGACACTGTTGCAATCCTGAATCGACACCGAGCGGATAACCTGCTTGATTTCCGGAATCATCGGCGGTGCCAGTGACAGCGTTTTAACACCCATACCCAACAAAAGCATAATCTGCTCAGGCTCCGAAGCCATCTCGCCGCAAATGCTCAAATCGATCCGTGCTTTATGTGCATCCTGTATTACGGTTCGGATCAGCCTAAGCACCGAGGGGTTCAACGGCGAATACAGGGTCGAAACCAGTTCATTGCCTCTGTCAACAGCCAGCGTGTACTGTGTAAGATCGTTGGTACCGATGCTGAAGAAGTCAGAGTCCCTCGCCAGGGAAGCAGCCGTCAAGGCCGCCGAAGGCGTTTCAATCATGATGCCGACCGGAACGTCTCTGTTAAATTCAATGGCTTCTTCATCCAGATCTTCCATTACATCGCGAAGGATCATGCGGGACCGGACGCCAATCGTCCATCCTGAGGTTCTCCCCGTACTCCAGGACCACCA
>CAZNET010000368.1:0-3545 GCA_964571885.1 uncultured Pirellulales bacterium | reverse complement strand
TATTGAAAAAATGAGAGGCCTGCTGCCAAAGAAATATATGTATATGATGGGCCCGCGATGGAAAACGATCGAGCAGAAAAAACACCTCGGCCCACCAAAAGAAGCTTACACGAACGGCCAAATTGTTAATACATTATTAAGTAAATAATATCAATTAATTAACCAGACAAATCACGAAATCTTAATAATTAACCTTCTAATAGTTAATAACTTAATGACTAATCAATGATGATACTTTTTTTATTAATCTCATAAGGTTTTATCATAGATCATTTGCAAAACATCATGATATATTTTATGTTATTGAGAATATGACCATAAATCTTTACGCAGGATGGATAGGTTTTTTAGTCGGTTGCCTTGCCGGAGCGATCCCGGGATTGTTTTTCTATCACAGGGGATGGCTTGGGGGCTACGCTTCCTGGCCTCGCAGAATGCTGCGGCTCGGGCATATCTCTCTTTTCGGCATCGGATTTCTAATATCCTGTTCGCTCTTACTTGTCACATACTGAATATCGAATCCGGTATAGCCGCTTCATCTATGCTGCTGATCATCGGAGCCATCACGATGCCGATAGTCTGTTACCTTAGCGCATGGAAATCTTTTATAAGACACTTTTTCTTTGTGCCGGTTTTTTCCATAACGATAGCAATTTTATTTTTTTTGGGGAGAATACTGTTGTGAGAATCGGACTTATCGCAATGAGCGGGATCAGGGTATGTGACACAAAACTGCTTGAATTGGGTCTTACCTTGCCGGGATTTGTCGAGCGGAGCAAAACCATTGCGTCTCTGCCGAGCTTAGGACTTCTGACATTGGCAGGCATGACACCAACAAAGCACGCAATCACATACATAGAAATGCCGGAATTGCCCCAAGACGGTGACATAGAGTACAACTTCGACTTGGTCGCTGTATCCAGCTACAGCGCCCAGATCAATGAAGCGTATGAATTAGCCCAGGTTTATAGAAAAAAAGGAATTCCGGTTGTTATGGGCGGTCCTCATGTGACCGCTCTGCCTGATGAAGCACTGAATTATTGTGACAGCGTTGTCATTGGTGAAGGTGAGCCATGCTGGCTCGATGTTTTGAAGGATGCAGAAAACTCGAACTTAAAACAACGCTATGGTTCAAGAGACAGTGCTTACAGCTTATCTGACTCACCTATGCCTGCGTTCGAACTTCTGGATATCCGCAAATACAACCGCCTTACTGTTCAGACAAGCCGTGGATGTCCCCATCAATGTGAATTTTGCGCCAGTTCGGTTATTCTAACAAACAAATATAAACAAAAGCCGATAACAAATGTGATTCGAGAAATAGAAAAAATATGTGATATCTGGAATCATCCATTTATTGAGTTTGCCGACGACAACAGTTTTGTCAATCACGATTATTGGAAAGAACTGCTCAGTAAGTTGAAAGATAAAGGACTTAGATGGTTTGCCGAGACGGACCTGACTGTCGCTGACGACGAAGAATTATTAAGACTGATGAGGGAATCCGGATGCGCACAGGTTTTGATCGGATTTGAAAGCCCGGTTGAAGCTGGCTTGGAGGGACTTGAACTGCGAAGTAACTGGAAGCTGAAAAAATTTCCAACCTACAAAAAAGCCGTTAAAACCATACAATCTCACGACATCACTGTAAACGGCTGTTTTGTGATCGGCCTGGATGGGCAAACGTCTGATATTTTTGACAAAATAGTATCTTTTATACGGGAAACCGAATTGTATGAAGTTCAAATTACCATACTAACGCCCTTTCCGGGAACGCCTTTATATTCCCGGTTTTTAAAAGAGGAAAGATTAATCGAACCGCAAAATTGGAAAAAATGTACACTGTTCGATATTAATTTCATACCAAATAACATGTCCGTGGAACAATTAGATCGTCAATTCAAAAAACTCGCGGTGGAATTATATAATGAAGAATTTACGAACTGGCGTAGAAATACATTCAAAAAAAATTGTCGTAACCGAAAATGGAAAGGCTAATCATTATGAAAAAACCCATAATAACTTTGTTGTTTATTATTGCAGCTTTGTATGACGGTTTATTGGGAATCGCCTTTTTGTTTGCGGGTGATTTTATCTTTCAGCGTTTTGAAGTCACACCACCGAACCATTTAGGATATGTGCAATTCCCCGCGACACTTTTAGTTGTTTTTGCACTAATGTTTTCAGCAATCGCAAAAAATCCTAATACAAATAAAAACCTGATACCATATGGAATCCTGTTAAAACTTTCCTACTGCGGCGTTGTTTTTTACTATTGGCTGACTTCGAATCTGCCTTTTATATGGAAGCCCTTTGCTGTTTTTGACCTGATTTTTTTAGTATTGTTCATATGGGCGTATTCATCGCTTAAAACGAAACCCATTAAAAATGCAGTGTAAATCATTCGTGTCTGAGTGACTGGATGGGGTCCATGTTGGCGGCGCGGTAGGCGGGGTACAGTCCGAAGGTAATGCCGATCATGGCACTGATGCCGAAAGATAATATCAGTGAGGTCGTGGTGATAACAGTAGGCATGTCACTGAATTTTGTGACCAGAAACGGAATGATCGAGCCGAGAATGATTCCCAAAAGCCCCCCCGCCAGCGTCAGCAGCAGCGTCTCGGACAGAAACTGCATAATGATATCGAATTTTCTTGCACCCAGCGCTCTTCTGATACCAATCTCGCGCGTGCGTTCGCTGACAGTGGCGAGCATGATATTCATGATACCGATGCCGCCGACCAGCAGGGATATCGCTGCGATGGAACCGAGAACGATGCTGAATATTTTTCTTGTCTGGGCGGCCTGACGAAGCAGTTCAAGTGGAACGACAATGCGGTAATCGTCTTTATCATGCAGCCGATCCAGCAGCGTATCGAGAATGTCACGAATAGGCAGAACCTGATCGATCGAATCGACTTTAACAACGATTTTCTGCAGTTCAACCCGTTCCATACTGCGATTGCCGCTTTGGTTGGTATAATTAAAATCGACAAATCTTCTCTTAGCGGTTGTGACCGGAATATAGACATTGCCCTTGACGCCGCCGGAGGTATCACCCTCAATTGTTTCGACGTCAGCGAATGTTCCTTTTTCGTTTAGCGCGGTCGGACTGACGATACCAATTACCCTGTAAAAACTGCCGTGTACTTTGATATCCTGTCCCATCGGATCCTCAAAGGCAAACAAGGCATCGGAGACGGCTTCATCGAGTACACAGACTCTTTGATTGAACCGGATATCGGTGCTGCTGAGAAAACGTCCTCTCAAAAGCTTGATCGGCATGATCTCCGGATACCAGGGAATGGTGCCGATGACTTTAATAGCAATTCTACGCCGCTCAAAATTGGCTTTATGGTTTATTTCCCTTATCGGAACGGCTATCTCGATATTCGGAATGGTATTTCGCATGATCTCGGCATCATCGTATGTTAAACCATAACGGTTCGTTCTTTGCTGTTGTTCGCTGCTTTCTTCGGGCGGCTTGACGGTCTCAATGATCAGATTCGTGCTGCCGAGACGTTTAATGGCTTCCTGAGCCTGTT
>CAZNET010000367.1:0-3554 GCA_964571885.1 uncultured Pirellulales bacterium | reverse complement strand
TTCACAGGCGAATCTGAATTTCTCATCCGATCGCTGCTGGCTGCCGGTCTGGAAGATCCTGCCGTGATTTTTCACCGCCTCGACCATCGCCCGTCCCTGCCGAATGGTCAGGGACAACGGTTTTTCGCAGTAAATGTCTTTACCCGCTCGGGCCGCGGCAACGGTAATTATCCCGTGCCAGTGGTCGGGGGTGGCGATCAGGACTGCGTCGATATCATTTCTTGCGATGACATCACGAAAATCTTCATAGGCATCACAGCCTTTGTAGGCCCTGTTTTTCGAATATCTTCTTTCAACGAGCTCTTTGGCAGCGAGTCGCCCGCCCCACGAACTGCCGTACCAGCTCGGATAACTAAAGCTTTTTTCATTGACATCGCAAACCGCAACGACCTGGACGCGCTGGTCATCAAGAAATTTTTTCATATCACCGATCCCCTGAGCACCGACACCGATACAGCCTAATGTGATTCGGTTACTCGGAGAAATGTTGCCTGCTTTACCTAGCGCCGATGAAGAAATGACATAAGGAAAACTGATTAATCCCGCTGCCGCGGCTGACTGCTTTAAGAAACTTCTTCTGTTAATTTTATCCATTCTAAGCACCTTTAAATTACTATAATTATAAAAAATCAATTATAACAAACATTTATAGTTCTGCAATAGATATTTAGCGAAGTGATCCGACAAGTTCTTTGATGTCGGCAATATTTTTTTGTTGGCAGTATTTTTCGATGCCGTCAATGATTTTTTCCCCACAGTCGGGCTGGATGAAATTCACGGTACCGATACCCACCGCCGAAGCACCCGCGATCATAAATTCAACCGCGTCGGCTGCGTTTCGAATACCGCCCATCCCCAGGATGGGTACATTTGTATTTTTCTTGACCTCATTATAGACCCGGTTAACGAGATAAACCGCCATGGGTTTTATAGCCGGGCCGGAAAGTCCGCCGGTGCGATTGGCAAGGACCGGTTTATGGGTTTCGATATCGATTTTCATTGCCGTGAAGGTGTTGACCAGACTCAGCGCGTCGGCGCCGGCTTCGATAGCGGCCCGGGCCGTGACACTAATATCGGTAACGGTTGGAGTCAACTTGACCATCAGGCATTTATCACCGGCGGCCTTTTTGGCCTTCATGGTTATCTTCGCTATTAATGACGGATCGGTACCAAAGGTAATACCGCCTTTTTTTACATTGGGACAACTGATATTTAATTCAATACCATCGACGGCTTCTTTATCGTTAAGTTTTTCGATGACCGTCAGATACGTGTCTATCGTTTGACCGGCTACATTAACAAAGACCTTCGGCTTGAACAATTCCAAGGTCGGCAGTTTTTCTTCGATGAATTTATCGACACCGATATTGGCCAGACCGATCGCGTTGAGCATTCCGGAATCGGTCTCGACGATCCGCGGGGTCGGGTTTCCCTTACGCGGCTCGGCCGTGATGCTTTTGGTGATGAATCCGCCAAGTCTGAATACGTTCATAAAGTCACTTAGTTCGTCACCATAGCCGCATGTCCCCGAGACCACAAAAACAGGGTTTTCCAGTTTCAGTCCCGCAAAATCAACCGACATATCCACACTTTTTTCCATTTGTTAATCCACAATCGCCTGGTAGACGAGATTTCTGTATTTGTTGATGAACAGCGAGTTCCAGTTATTGTCCATTTGCGACAGGAAGATGCCGACGAGTTGTTCCTTCGGATCGATCCAGAAGCGTGTGTAGAATGCACCGTCCCAGCCGAGGATGCCGAGCGATTCGAGCTCATCGTATTTGCCGCGTTCGGTGCGTATGCCGAAGCCGTAGCCGAATTTATCGCCGCTTTTTTCGCGGAAATCGGCGTAAAGATCTCCAATCGAATTCGTTGTCATCAGCTCAATGGTCTTTCTGCTCAATATGCGAACTCCGTCCAGCTCACCGTTGTTCAGTATCATCTGGGCGAATCGGAAATAATCCTGGGCCGTGGAAATCAGTCCCGCGCCGCCGCTGTAGTATTTCTGTTCCAGCACATAGTCGATCCTGCTGTCAGACAATTTGTTTAATCCTTCATTTGGTTTGTATTTATAGGTTCTGGCGAGCCTGCCGAATTTATTCTTTGGGACCTTAAAAGAAGTATCATTCATCTTTAACGGTATAAAGATCCTTTCCTTAAAGAAATCTTCAAGCTTCTGGCCGGAAACAACCTCAACAAGATAACCTAAAACATCGATTGATAAACTGTAATTAAATTCTTCGCCTGGTTGACTGATCAATGGAAGCTGGGCAAGATTTTTGACGTTTTCCTCCAGTGTAATGTCACTGGGTTCCAGACCTTTTTTGATATTCGCTTTTCTGTAAAGTTTTGAATGTAATTTGCCGCCATAAGTCATACCCGATGTGTGATTCAGCAAGTGACGGATTTGGATTTTTGACTTTGCCGGCTCAACTTCTATATTATCAGAGGTTGAACCTGTTTTAATGACTTTCATGTTCCTGAATTCGGGGATATATTTAGAGACCGGATCGCTAAGCATAAAATATCCCTCTTCGTAGAGGATCATCACTGCGACAGAGGTTACCGGCTTGGTCATTGACGCGATACGGAACAGGGCGTCTTTGGCCATGGGTTTATTGGCGTCCATCATGCCGAATGCTTCATGATATGCTATTTGGCCGTTTCGAGCGACCAGGGCGACAATGCCGCCTAACTTTTCCTCTTCAATCTGCTTGTTAATATTTTGAGTGATACGGTTCAGCCGTTTGCTGGAAAGCCCGACGCTTCCCGGCGGCACCTTCGCAAAGCCGGCTGTGACAATTAAAACGATGATAAATATAAATATTGTTTTTTTCATATTATTCAATCAGTTTTCTTCCTTTATGGTCTTGTAACTAAGATGCTTTTGTATATTCGTTCAGTTGGTACAATTGAGACATTATTTTTGGACATATCTCATTTCCTATATTTATTATTTCTATCAACATTCTGATGTTCCAAAATGGTACTTCAAATAAATTCTTACTTTTCAAAGACTACTTTTGTGCTGTCGAATACCGGGCCGTCTTTGCAGCAGAGCTTGTATTCGGTATCTTCAGAGTTTTCTGATTTACATTCAACCGCACAGCTTTGGCACAGACCGATTCCGCACGCCATCATTCGTTCCATGCTGATCTGGCAGTCGATTTTATATTTTTCCGCAATCTGTGCGACTTTGGCCAACATCGGTTCGGGCCCGCAGGTATAGATGATAAGTTTTTCCGGATCGGTTTTGTTTTTTTCGAGCCACTGCTCAAGATGCGAGGTAACAAAACCCATATAGCCGATCGAGCCGTCCTCGGTAGCGAGATACGCATCGAGCTTGCATTTAGCAAACCGCTGCGGATCGAAGGGCAATTCCTCTTTTGTTTTTGCGCCGGCAAAGGCGATCAGTTCTATTTCGGGGAAGTTCTGACTGAGATACAATGCCAGGTGTTGTAAAGGCGGGGCCCCCATGCCGCCTGCGACGAGGAAGGCGGCCGTTTTGCCTTTGGGAACGGAAAATCCTCTGCCTAAAGGGCCGATGACACTAA
>CAZNET010000366.1:0-3565 GCA_964571885.1 uncultured Pirellulales bacterium | reverse complement strand
CCTTAAAGATGGACCATCTCTCCAACTTCTTCTTTAATTGTAATTTAATGAGTTTTTCATGAAAAATCAAGCAAAAATTATCGGACTGAGCGTTATTTTTTTATTTTTCATAAATCCAATATTTCAGTTATCTGTATATAAAGTACATTTTAGCGGAAATTTGTTACGATTTTTCTCAAAAAATTGAATTATTTTTTTATTTTTAACCATTTAATATCAAATCTCAGCCGAATTTTTACTAAAATATAATATCACCTTAACTACCCAATAGGCCTGTTTTTACGCTGAAACGATCCAGGAATTTTCTTGATTTTTACTGAATTCAGGGTATCATTTATTCTCAATAACTGGTTTTCACTAATATTTCATGTTGTATTCGAGGAGGTCAATGAATTGACTGTTGGAGAAATTTCAATTTTTCTCACAATTTTCTATATTTTTCCCGTAATAAATAGGCGCTAAAGTTAACTATAATATACAGGTATAAAAAGTAATTATTAATACTGAATTGACAGGAGGTAATTATGGAAGGGGCAAAACGTTTCATCTTGATTACAGTTACGGCTGTTTTTCTAAGCACTTATTGTCTGGCGGCAGCGGCTTCTCTGGAGTTGCTTGAGATTGTCGGACCGAATGCGATTGCTGAGGATTCGTCTCATCCGTTTCAGGCTGTTGCGATCTACGATGACGGCAATGAAGTGGATGTGACAGAGCAGGCAATATGGTCAGTCGAACCGGCTCAGATCGCTCATATTGATGCCAACGGCATTCTGTTAACTCATCATTTGAATTATCCCGAAGAACCGATCCTTATTACCGCAGAGTACAGCGAAGCCAACGATCTTGTCATGGATGAAAAGGAAGTAGCTGTTTTGGCGATGTGCCGCGGCGGAATGGCGTTGCAGTTTGACGGAACGAATGATTATGTTGATATTCCTGATAATATTCCGGCAAGTAATGATGAAATAACAATGTGCTGCTGGTTCTACAGTTTCGGAGACAATACCCATTCAGGCGAATTTGATTCCGGCTGTCAGGTTCTTCTTGACATCAGAGGCAAATATAACACCTTTGTCGGCTGGATCGAAGGCAGCGACACCGAACATCCGAATTCTGTCAGATTTCATCTTTATGACGGCAGTACCGAGAATTTCTATTCTGATGATAATTCAGCCCCTGTAAACCAGTGGAACTTTGTGGCAGCAACCTGTGACGGAACGGAAATGAAGCTATATCTCAATGGTGAATACATCGGATCACGGTCCCAGGGAGCTCCTTCGCCGAGCGGTACGAGTTATCGCCATTCGAGGATTGGTAAATACTACTATGCCGGAAACCGGTTCGGATTTAATGGCATCATCGAAGAGGTATCTCTTTACAATCGGGCACTCAGTCATGAAGAGATCATACAGGTAATGCATCATATGCTGCCGGAAGGCGATCTGGTCGCACACTGGGGATTCGACGAGGGCCAGGGGCAGGTTGCTTTTGATTACTCGGGTAACGGAAATGACGGTCAGTTGGGTTCGACCGACGGACCTGACGACGCCGATCCTGAGTGGGTCGAGTCCGATCTGCTGCATCCGTGCGGCCTTGTCGAGATGATCGATCGCAATCTCCATGAGACGATCCAGATCAAGCATCATCTTGTGGAAGGATTGAAAAAGGCCAAAGCCAAAGAGAAAGCAAGCAATCAGATGCTCAAAGAGATGATGCGGGACAGGCATCAGGATCTGTGGAGCAAAAAGCAAATCCTCAGGGCCCGGCTGAATATCAAGCGGGCTGAGATCCTCGAGCGGTACAGCAAACTGGTCATTACACACAGCATGAGATGGATCGAAAAAGCGATCGAAATATTATATCCGCCCCTGCCCGAACTGCCGGAGCCGTCAGCATATTGGAATTTCGACGAAGGGAGTGGTAATATATTAAGTGACATCATCGGTAAAAATGACGGTACGATACACGGGGCGACGTGGACAAGCGGCAAAGTCGGCGGCGCCTTGGAGTTTGACGGCACGGACGATTATGCCGATATGGGAGACCTGGATGTTATTACAGGCACTAAACCGTTCACCATTTGCGCGTGGGTTTACCCTGAGTCGATCAACGGGTCCAACCGAGGTATTTTAACCAAGGCCCGCGGAAAAAACACATATCAAACTCAATATGTTCTGAGAATCAATTACGAACAGAAGCTGGAAGGCATTTTTTCGGATGGATCGGCGATCGGAAACAACATTAAAAGCGACAGCCTGGTTGCTTTGAATCAGTGGTCGTTTGTGGTTTTCAGTTGGGATGGAACAACGGGACCTGACGGCATGAAACTGTATATCAACGGGCAGTTGGACAAGACACAGCAGTCGAAATTCTCGTCTATACAAAATGTCGATTATCCGGCATTTATCGGGGCCTATTCAAACAGCGGCGCAAGGCTGAATTTGTTTGACGGTGCGATCGATGAGGTGAGAATCTATGATTTCGAACTTTCGGCCGAGCAGGTTGAGGTGCTTTATCATATGGGACAAAAATAAAGGTTTCGATTTGAAAAGCAAAAGGCGATGGTTTTTTGGGCCATCGCCTTTTTTATTACCATTTCCTTTTAGTATTCCAACCGTCCAGCGGAAACTTCGAATGTAACACAAAAATGCGTGCGGCAGGTCGAAGCTAAGGTGATACGCAAGCAGCAGCAGTCGTTAACCATCTGATATGTCATGAATTAAAGCAAATCAGACAGCCCATTATTTTTTTATTGAATGTCCAACTTTCAATTTTCGTTAAACAGAATTTATCATTGAATCAAACGTGGTTTTTAGGTACAATAAACCTATGTTATTTACATTCGGATGGATCCTGCCGATATTTTATTTTGCTTCTCTGGGAAACGAGAAGGATTTTTTGACAAGGAAATACAATGAATATGAAACCATTTAAGAAAGCTGTCGTTTATACGTGTATGATTGTTGCCATTTTTTCTGCCGCCGCGTGGTCGGCTACCCAGGCTACCTATTATATATCACCAACCGGTGACGATACGACGGGTGACGGCAGTGAAAGCAACCCATGGAAGAGTATCACGAAGGCCAGGGACGTTGTCAGGACGATCAACAGTGATATGACCGGAGATATCATCGTCTATCTTAGAGACGGCTATTACTTTTTAGCAGAAAACAGCACAACCACTGCCGTTGATCCGTTCGATCATTCGGTATCCGCAGGGGTGCTGTTTGACGAAAGCGATTCGGGCACCAACGGCTACTATGTCAAATACATGGCCTATCCGAACGAGGAACCCATATTAACCGGAGGCGTCAAGGTAACCGGGTGGACGGTTCACTCGGGTACTATATGGAACGCCACGGTGAATCTGCCCTATTTCCGTCAGATGTACGTTAATGACGAAAGGGCTCAAAAGGCAAGGGCCAGTGGTACGGTTCAAATCCAGGATTTTACCTATGACGGCCAGGGCCGGATCGAAGGATTTAAATTTCTCGCATCAAAAGTGCCCGTTTTTGACAGGCCCCAGGATGTGGAACTGCACTACAAACATATCTGGACCGACCAT
>CAZNET010000365.1:0-3572 GCA_964571885.1 uncultured Pirellulales bacterium | reverse complement strand
TCCGAGAATAAACAACCCGGCTTTGTGGTTTCCGTTACGGGCTACAGCCCTTACAAAAATATCAGGGAGCTTCTTGATCCGCCAGGCGTAGGAAATGACCGCGATAAATGGGGTATCGTAACACGCCTGATGAATCTTGAAAATAATCCCCAATACGGCCATTTATTTGAATTATATGAAAAAACCGAAATCACACATTTCGATCTGGAAATAAAAGAAGTAGATTTGCAGGAAAATATGCCGATGGGTATTGGCATCCAGGAGTACAGAAAATCAGGCAGAGAAGAAGAACTTTTTGTTATTGACCCAATGACAAAGGAAATCATTAGTAAAGAACCGGTGTTGGACAGTTACGGGAAACCGAAATTGGATAATTCGGGAGAACCGATTTATAAACCTAACGATCACTGGTTTATATTGAATATGAAGCTGGTGTGGAAACCCGCCGTTCAGGAAAACGGTACCGCTTCCGAAACAACATATGGAATGTAGTGATAATGTATCAGTAAAAGATGTTATGATAAAATTTGGTGGATAATATGGATTTATCAGGTGTAAAAAAGATTTTCAGTAAGCTTGGTTTTATCAAAAGCTTTTATTCATTTTTTATTTTTCTTTTGATCGCGATCATCGCTGTCGTTGTTTTGCTGCCGGCCAATATCATCAGCAGTAATCTGAAAGAAGATATCTCACAACAAAGCGTGGCCGCGGGCCGACAGATCAGGTCCATGGTCGATACTGCCGTACCGCGGGATCAGTGGAAGGAAGAACAACGGTATCAAAAAAATTACAGCATGGATGCCAACCGGATGTCGATGAAGATCCTGAGAACGACTCAAAGAGAATTGTTGAGTTACAAGATTTTTCCCGAACCGAACGATAAATCTATTTTTATTTTTGAGGATTTCGGAAAAAATCTTGACCAGTCCATCGAAGGATTGTTCCGTGAGATTCATGCGGGGGTCTGCCCGACGGACGCTGAAATTGAGCGATATTTGCCTAATGCTCGAGCTTCTTCGTCACGATTAAACCTTTCTTCGGGCAGCGGCAATGTCAGCGATACAATATTGGATCTGTTGTGTCAGGACAAGGCCAATGCCGCGAGTATTTATGCCTTTCCGGAGCAGTTAGGCAGTTATGGATTTTGGGATAAATATCAATATGTCGGTATCGAAGAGGCGGTTAAAGAATGCTGGTATCAGCAGATCGCCTATTGGATCATTGAAGATGTGATGAAATCCATTGGTCAGATGAATTCGGGGTCTAACAGTGTCATGAATTCCCCTGTCAAGCGGCTCATGTATCTGTATTTTGATGAGGAATTGAAGAACAGGAAAAGGGCAAGCCTCGAGGAGGAAATTGACAAACCCCAATATGTCAAAACAGAAAATGATTTCATGGTAAAATCTTTTACGGGAAGGATTTCGAACGAGGATATCGACGTCGTTCATTTCCAGTTTTCGGTCCTGGTGGATGCAAGAGAAGTACTGCCTTTTATGAAAGAATTATGCAGTTCGAAAGATCATATTTTTAGAGGCTGGAAAGGTAAACAACAACCCGAAACGTTCCGCCACAACCAGATTACTATTTTGGAAAGTGACGTTGTGCCCGTGGACAGAAACGGGCGGTCCCATCAGTTATATCGGTATGGTCAGCAAGCGGTGGTCGAATTACAGTTGGTTTGTGAATACGTGTTTAATAAAAAGGCGTACGAATCGATTGTTCCTAAAACTGTAAAGGAATCCCAAGAAGAAGAGACCTCGGATATACCCATTTATTAAGAAACATAGAATATGAGGATAAGAAAATGAACAAAAAAGGCGTAAACTTTTTTGAAGAGCATATTGAAAAAATCGTGTTTGTTATCTGTGCATTGGCTGCTTTTTGGCTGCTGCTGACCAAGGTACTGATTAGTCCGAATTATGTCGAATACGATAATCGAAAGTATCTCCCCGGACAAATTGATCAGCAGATTCTGGAGCAGGCCCAGACACTTGAACAAAAGCTGGATAGTGATCCCAAGCCGAAAGAAAACTATGACCCTCAAATAGACAAATTTATGCGGGTTTTCAATAATGGTTTAATTGAAATAAAAGAAGATCCGAACACGAATGAAATAGAATTGGTAACACGCGTTGATACCCAAACGTCAATTCCTGTGCCGTTTATCGTCAGGAAAGACCAGATGATTGCCGATGTTTACACCTTGCCGGAGGTTACGGATATAAATCAGGTCATGGCGAATCATATTCGCGCAGCGGCGTATGTGCCAGCCGGTTTGGTCACGATGGAACAATCTTATGATGTAGTGGAAAAAGAAGTGAATGATATAGATTTGGTCACTGTGGAGGCCGATTTCAATTTTGATAAGCTCAAAGAAAATTTCTATGAAACATTTGCCGGCCTCAATCTTAATGAGCAATGGCGAGATCCCTGTTTGGCCAAGCCGGTTTTTGCCGCAGTTCAATTGCAGCGCCAGCAGCTCAATTCTGACGGAAGCTGGAGTCAATGGCAGATCATTCCCAGAACGCGGATCGATGGACGTGGTGAGTTTTTCAGGGTTACCGAAGAAATGAAAGAGTTGCCGCCCGGCGGCATCAAACTTAATTTGCTGCAGTATAATACCCCGGAAATTAAATCAGATCTCTTGCAGCCTCCTTCTTACAGTATTGCCTCGGCGTCTGAAGAATGGTTTCCGCCTTCAATTTATGAACAATTCACCGAAGTCAGAGAAGATCTGAAAAGAGAAGAAAGAATGACGGCTCTGGCACAGGCCAGAGAAAAACGTGAAAGAGAACGCTCGAGAGATAGAAGGAGAACGCCCGTTCGAATGATGTCCAGTAGTTCCTCGGATGATGATGTCGAAGATCCGGATATGGCGCAATTAAGCGGCGGATCCAGTTCAGGTTCCAGTAGTACTCCCAGAAGAAGGTCGATTTCTATGAGAGGGGATCGCCGCGAACGTCGCGACAAAGAGTTGGAACAACTCAGACAAAGAGATAAAATGACATATGATGATCTGTATGATTTGTTGGAAGAACGCAGCCTTCTGGACAGCAGAGGAAATCTCAAGGAGGAAGATTTTATTTCATTTTGGGCCCATGATGACACTGTCGAACCGGGTAAAACGTATCGCTACAGAATCCGGTACGGCGTTTACAATCCCGTGGCGGGAACAAATCTGCTTAAAGATGAATATGAAGAATATCGCGATCAAGTCGTTCTGTGGAGCGATTTTTCGCCGGTCACTGAGAATATAAAAGTTCCTGCGAGGATTTATTTCTTCCCGCGTGACATACAGGAAGCGGCTCAGACTGTTACGGTTCAGGTCTCCAGATATAAACTCGGTTATTGGTACAATAAAACGTTCAATGTCGATAAGGGTGAACAGATCGGTTCTCCCGCGGAAATTGAATTAGAGGAAGAAGAGATCAAGCTGGAAGATCTTCCAAAACAAATAAATTTCAACACCGGAGCCTTTATGCTGGATACATTTCCTGTCAATGACTGGGACGGGGTTGGTAATATGAGAACAAGATTTTATCATAATTGTTTATACACGTATGATGGTC
>CAZNET010000364.1:2625-3580 GCA_964571885.1 uncultured Pirellulales bacterium | reverse complement strand
TACGGATGTAAGCAGGCTGCAAGCGGGAGCTGCAGTATTAAGATCCTGCCGAGATTTTCTACGTCTGATTGTATTGTCGATCCTAATAATCCTTTCAATTGTTCCTGGGATGACAACTGGACCACCTATTATATGCGGGCATGCAATTAATATTTGACGAGAAGGGTTTAGACGACCTATGTCAGGCCGGAGACGCGACTGGAAAATATCACTTTTCTTCTCCTTCCCGCGTCTTCGGTATTTTTTATGCCATAAAAAGCTTGAAAAATCGGACAGATATGCTATCGTATCGTTATGAAAAGATGCGGCTTTACATTGGTAGAAATTATTGTTGTCATTTCCATTATCGTCCTGATGATTTCTATCCTTACATCCGCACTTAACTTATCCAAAGAAAAGGCAAGAGAGGCCGTATGCGCATCCAATATAAAACAAATCTTGACCGCCTTGATGCTTTATGATTCGACCAATAATAGTCTTCCATTTGGATATTTATCTCGTCAGGCCGCTCCCGGACCGCCAAAAGGCGGTTATCCCGGCAATGCATATTACGACCGCCCGGGCTGGTGGTGGTTCAATTTTATCGGTGACTACTACAGCGAATCAGAATATAAAAATACCATACTGAATTGCCCTTCCAGAAAAATCTATGATTTTCGATTTAAAACAAATATGCTATACGGAAACTACGGAGCGAATCAATATTTCTTTAAGAGCAGCCATGACTGGTCACACAAAGAGCAATTCAAAGGACGTCCCTGGAGTACAGACAATATTTCTAATCCCTCGGAAGCTTTACTGATCGCTGACAGCGGCTATACGCTGATCCACTGGTGGCACGTCACTGAAAATCCCCCTCATAAATTGACGGATTTTTTTGAAGATGTTTCGTTTTTGCCGCCTATTTCAAAAAGGGGTGAAACATGCGTTTGACAATGCTCGGTGCTGATTACAA
>CAZNET010000364.1:565-2615 GCA_964571885.1 uncultured Pirellulales bacterium | reverse complement strand
AGAGGATGCGATTGAGGGAAGACATTCCAACAAGACAATCAATGCCGGTTTCGCGGACGGCCATGTCGCCCGTATCCAAGCCGAACATTTTTTAGTCGAAAAACAACAAAACGATACCTATACTAATTTGTCCCCGGCGTGGCTAAGCCATTAAAATACCGATCAATGACCCCCTCGATCCCGCTGCTGTCCGTATATTCCAATATACTGTAAGAAACGAATCGATAATCTTCATCCTGCTCAAAACTTGTTTTCTGATAATATTCCGTTCTCACAGGCAACTTTGTAGCGACATCCACAAAAAACCGATGCTTTTTATAAACATAAAAATTCGGGCCTGTCTGGATATGCCAAACAAGGTCATACACCTCAATCCGATCCTGCCCGGATTCCAATGTAATCCACCGAGCATTCTCCGGCACCATCGAGACGTCATCAAACGGCATGACGCCTGTTGAATGGCGAACTCGCCATTTTGTTGCCTCGACCATGGCCGGATCGATCGCTTCATCGGTTAATTGACGGCTTATCAGATCGATAGACTTTTTTGTTCTATTCGCCGCATCCCAAACAGTGATTTTGTCCTCGTATTTAATTATGCATATTTGATTCGTTTTATCGATCCATGTTTCAAAATTTATGGTGTCATCATTTCCGGAATATCGAGTCAAATGAACAACCGGCGCTTTATCGACCGCATCGTAAATTTGAGCAAGCAAAACGGCCTTAGCGGTTTGGCTCTGATTTAAAAACATTGCGGCAATAATGATAACTGCGGCCACCGCCGCGATTTTGCCGAACATTTTCAAATAACGGGGCAAGACGTTTTCCCTCTGTCCACGAACACAAACTCTTATCGGCAAGCCCTCACAGGACCGAACGGCTTCGGACTCGATTCGCCGATCGAGTTTTTCAATAGAACTGACTGTCTCGATGCCGGAATTGGGCCTTTGGGCGATGCGAATGATTTTGTCGATACGATCGCCGGCTAAAGACCTGGCCGTTTCCAGCCACGGACTGTCTATCTGACGCGTCTTCGCGGATTGAGTCAACAACTCACTCAAACGAATCAAGCCCGAAGCATTAAGCTGTAAGCCGTTAATCGTCTGCAAATCCTTTCGGCATTTCGAACAATGTTCGAGATGAGCTGTTATGGGTGTTGGTATTCTCATCGGTTTGGCCATCCCCGCCAAAACCGGCAGAAACGGTTTTACTTCGCCGCATCGAACCGCTTTATCAAGATAATTAAAATGCAGCTTTAACATTTTTGTCACAGCCCTATCGTGTTTGAACTGGGCCGGGCTGATATCATCTGAAAGAGTGCTTTTTAAATCCTCGATCTGCTCAAGACAATAACGACACGAAACAATATGCCCGGCAATATCCTGCGGTATCGTGTTCTCATCGTCTGCGGTCAGATAATCATAATAATATTGCTCAGCCTGCGAGCACAGATTGGTTTTTTTAACATGGGTCATTTGCTTTCTCCTTTTTTGCGTTCCCATAGTTTACGAATTTTTTTCATTCCCACTGATTTATATTCAATTACGGATTTTGGTTCGACGCCCATTTTTTTCGCTATCTCATTGACACTTAAACCGTCTTCAACTTCCAAGGCGATCGCCTTTACCTGATGAGCCGGAAGATTCTCTGCCATAAAATCTAACAACTCACAAATCTCTTCGTTCATCATGATGACGTTTTCGGGGGCCGAATCATTGATATATAAATTTGTTGTTTTTGATAATTTTTTTATAAAATTTCCATAGGACTTCACCGCACGTATCGAATCAACAAAATAATTGCAAAGAACCCGATATAAATAGGCTCTGATGTTCTTCACATCGTCGGGCATGGGATTGGAAACGAGATACAGAAAGAATTCCTGGTAAAGATCATCGGCGGATAATTGACAATGTCTGGTTTTATAGTTTACTACTTTACGTATAAAATCGCCATATTCCTCGAATATCGCTGCTGTCTTATTGACATTCGACTTAATTTGCTGATTATCTGCCTTTGGCACAACAACTTCATCTCCAAAGCAGGT
>CAZNET010000364.1:0-555 GCA_964571885.1 uncultured Pirellulales bacterium | reverse complement strand
GCCGAGAACAAAATGATCGTCCGGAAGGTTATTTGTTCCGAACAGAACACAGAATATTATACAAACTAACCGCAATGTTTTCAAATACATAAACTTAACTTTCCGCTTCGGAGCTCACTGATTGGACGGATGAACATCCGCTTTAGTGTCAAGGAAAAACCGGAGACATGAATAAGAATACCTTTTTCATGTCTCCGGCACCCCCGCACCCGATATATAGTTACAGGCTGACGCTACCCGCTTCGAATCTATCTTTAATCCCACTCCATAAAAGGCCAGATTCCCCCATATGCAAAGAACCTGGCCTCGGAGGAGGGTGATGGTTTGTTAAAGAACCGGAATCAATAACACCTACTTCACTAAAGATGACGAAAGTGGACGGCTGAACATTGAGGAAAAATTCCTGATTTTCTCGAATTTTTTTCAAAAATATGCACTTTGGGGATGTTTTGTCGGTGATAAAGAAAATAAATAATACCAACCCGGCAAGGCAATTAAATATAATCGTCCGGTGAAACGCTAATGGACCAGTACAGGTCAATTGTATCGATGACT
>CAZNET010000363.1:0-3597 GCA_964571885.1 uncultured Pirellulales bacterium | reverse complement strand
TCGACCGAATAGTGTCCCGTCCACCGAAAAAAAACCGATACCGCCCCCGACGGCGCCGCCGACCCAGATCTAACCAAAAAGGTTGATGAACTGAAAACAAAATTCGAAAACGCGATGAACGATGACCTCAATACGGCTGTCGCCCTGTCGGTATTATTCGATATGGTCCGAATGACCAATCCGCTTTTGGAAACGCCCGGTACAACCAAACAAACGCTCGCCACGATCAGTGAAAAATTCAACACACTGGGCGGCGGCGTATTAGGGATCGTTTTGGAAAATTATCCTGAGACCGGCGGGGGCGATGAAGAATTGATCGGCAGGCTCGTCGAAGGATATATCGAACAGCGGAACATCGCGCGGAAGAACAAAGAATACAAGATCGCAGACGCTATTCGCGATAAACTGAACAACATCGGCATTGTACTCGAAGACGCGCCGGAAGGAACGACATGGAAGCGAAAATGAAAATTCTGGGTATCGATCCCGGCTTGAGAGCATGCGGCTATGCCTGTATCGACGCCGGCACCGCCCCCGAACGCCTTATCGAAGCAGGCATCTTCCGAACCGACGACAACCTGCCCATCGAAAAAAGGCTCCGCCAGATCGATACTGATATGCGGGATCTGCTTGGCCGCCTCAAACCGAATATTGTGGCCGTTGAAGAACTGTATTCGCACTATGCCCATCCGAAAACGGCGATCCTGATGGGACACGCTCGCGGCGTCATCCTGCAAAATTGCGCCGCCGACGGCATCGACGTGCAAAGCTTCAGCGCGACACGAATCAAAAAATCCATCACCGGCAACGGCCGAGCGACAAAACAACAAATGCAGCGGACGATTAAAACGCTATTAGCTCTTCCGGAAATACCCGAACCCCACGACGTCGCCGACGCGATCGCCGTATCCATCTGCTGTTGTAATTCGCTGCATACATTAACGAACAAACTATGATAGCCAAGATCAACGGAAAACTTGTTTCGCTGGAAAACGAAACCGGCCTTGTGCAGGTCGGTGACATCAGCTACGAGGTCATGCTGCCCGGCTATTGCGTTTCCGCCCTGGCCGGCAAGATCGGCACGCAGGTCACGCTTTGCACCATGGAATACTATGAGGGCACACCTGGGGGCGGCAACCTGATCCCGCGGATGATCGGCTTTCTCACCGAGTCCGAAAGGGTTTTCTTCAAAAAATTCACATCTGTCAAGGGCATCGGCATTAAAAAGGGACTGAAGTCACTGAGCATCCCCATTGTGACCATTGCTTCGGCTATCGAAAACAGCGACGACAAAGTATTAATGTCACTGCCGGCGGTGGGCAAACGTATGGCCCAGCAGATCATCGCCGAACTCAGGGGCAAGCTCAAAGATTTCGCCGCGGCCGAGACAACCGGACAGCCGAAAACCGAATTTACCCTTTACCAGGCCGAGGCCCTCGAAATCCTGATCGCCTGGGGCGAAAAGCGAAACGAGGCCATCGAACTGATTAGCTTAGCCTGCAGCAAATACCCCGAGGTCAAAACCGCCGAGGAACTGGTGCCGCTGGTTTACAGACTCAAACAGGGAATCGAAGTTTAATCGAAACAATATCATGGCAATAGGACGAGTAATAACAGGTAATTCATTGAACGATTCGGAAGACAATTTCAACGCGTCGCTGCGTCCGCGGCAGCTCGATGAATGCATCGGCCAGACGAAGGTCAAGGAAAAGCTTGCGATCGCCATCGCCGCGGCACGCCAGCGGTCCGAACCCCTGGAGCACATCCTGTTCTACGGCCCGCCGGGACTCGGCAAGACGACGCTGGCCCACGTGGTCGCCAACGAAATGGAATCGGCCATCCGCACCACTTCCGGTCCGGCCATGGTCAAACAAGGTGACGTCATGGGCCTTTTGAGCAATATCAATGAAGGTGATATCCTCTTCGTCGACGAGATTCACCGGCTCAGCACCGCCGTCGAGGAATTCATCTATCCGGCGATGGAAGAATTCAAGGTCGATTTCACCGTGGACAGCGGTCTGCACGCCAAGACCATCAACTTCCCGCTCAAACGCTTCACGCTCGTCGGCGCGACCACCCGCGCCGGCCTGCTCAGCGCGCCCTTGCGCAGCCGGTTCGGCATGCTCTATCACCTCGATTACTATAACAACCACGAACTCACCCAGATCCTTCGCCGGTCCGCGTCGGTCTTGGAACTCGAACACGAAAAAGATTCACTCGAACTGATTGGTGCTCGCTCGCGCGGCACGCCGCGTATTGCCAACCGCCTGCTCAAGCGCGTCCGTGATTACGCGCAGGTCAAAGGCAAAGGAAAACTAACCGTAAAGATCGTCGAAGACGCATTGAAGATGGAACAGATCGACGCGCTCGGACTGGACGAACTCGACCGGGCGTTCTTAAAGGCGTTGGTCAATGTCTATGACGGCGGCCCGGCCGGTATCGAAGCCATCGCCGCCACGCTCGGCGAAGAAAGGGACACGCTCGAAGACGTCGTCGAACCTTACCTTTTGCAGATCGGCTTTGTCAAACGAACAAAACGAGGCAGAGAAATAACCCAAAACGCCTGCCAACACCTCGGCCTCAAAAAACAAAATAAGAAAAAAGACAAAACCCAACCCGACCTCTTTCAGTGACTCACTATTCCCTATCGTCCCGAATGCCGATGTCGCTTATTGAAAAACAATCTATTCATAAAGCGGCCGAAGACCATCCTTAAATAATCAACACATAATATTCAATTATCCTTTACAAGTCATCCTGAGTTCCGATTTCGTCTATCAACATTCGAATTTTGGATTTACTTTTCAAGAATGTATTTTGCCATTTTGGGCGGCTTGTTGAGCAGTTCAGTGAAGTGGTAAATAAGTATTTTTTCTGTTTCCTTGAAATGTTTTTTCCCGGCCTCGCCTGTGTCGGGATTTCTGAATAGTTGTGCGGATTTTTTCGTCAGGTTCAGTTTATCGGGAAAATTCATTTCGCAGTCTCGGCAAAGAAACCCATTGGCAGAGCTCGAGAAATAGACGCCCGGCCAGTTCACATTGTACGGTGTTTTGCAGTTGACACAACGGTCCGTCACCGGAGCCAGCCCGACTTGATTAAGAAGCCTTATTTGAAATCCGACCAGGTATCTCAGAGAGACAGTCGTTTTGTCCCTGTCGTCTCGGATCGTTTTCATCTGCAGCAGGAACCGGTATAAAATATCGAAAAGATCCGGATGCGGGTCCTGCGATTCGGTGAGTTTATCGACCAGCTCGGCGGCGAATAATGCGCTGTAATAACGGTACATATCCAGGGATAATTCGCGAAAACCCTCATCCTGTTCGAATTCGGTCAGCGTGGAAAGGCCGTCTTCTCTTAAGGTTGAAATAATGATTCGTCCGGTTGTAAAAATCTCGATCGGTCCCTCAAAATTCGACTTCAGCCGCTTACTGCCCTTTGCGATCACAGAGACTTTACCGTAAGTTCGCGTAAAAAATCTCAGCACCTGCGACGTTTCGGAATAATCGACGGCTCGTATGCAAATCGCTAAGTCTCGCACAGACATCTTATTGGCCTTTGTTAATGCCGGTGTCTTCTTTTTTGATACGAATACGTTTG
>CAZNET010000362.1:1397-3602 GCA_964571885.1 uncultured Pirellulales bacterium | reverse complement strand
CCGGGAAGATCTATCAGCAAGCGAAACACTTTTGCGACGAGGTGAAGCGACGCCTTTGGGACTATCACCGGCAGACCGGAAAACAAGGAGTCGTTGTGGCGTGTTTCGACGCTGAGCTTTTCGGCCATTGGTGGTTTGAAGGGCCTGATTTTCTGAAGGATGTTCTTCTGACACTGAACGCCGACCCGGATATCGAATTAAGAACCGCCAGTGATTATCTGCAGTCGTTTGAGCCTGAAAAATATATTCATCTTCCGGCCGGTTCATGGGGAGATGGAGGCGATCACCGAGTCTGGGCCAACGAACAACTCAACTGGTTGTGGGATATCGAATACCGTTGTGAGTCTTTGTTCGGAAAACTGACGTATCATCTTCCATGGCGGCAGAATCCTCATCTGCGTAAAATACTTCAAAAAGCCGGCCGAGAATTACTGCTGCTTCAGGCCAGTGACTGGCCGTTCGTGATTTCCCGCAGACAGGCACCGGACTACGGCATTAAACGGTTTATTCAGCATGTGTCACGCTTTGAGCTGTTTACTGATATTGCCGAAAGGCTGAATGAAAACAAGAATTATCTTTCTAAACTTGAGCCGGTACAGAAGCTTCAAATGAAGGAAGCGGATTTAAGCGACGTGATCTTCAAGGATATTGATCTGAATTGGTGGAACTGTTAAAGTGCGAAAGAAAACAGAGAAAGGATTTGAACAATGGTCAGGGGTTCGCCGGTCTGTCACTCGACGGTTTGTAATCGATTTTGCGCCGGGCTATTATCTGCCGGCAGGCGTGGCCTTGACATCTTCCGAGAAGGCGTTTATAAGACTTGTTAGAAAGACGTATAAGTGTCTTCCTGTGCCGGCCCGTTACTACTGATGCCGGCGGAAAGATGAAAAAGAATGTAAATAATACGGAGACAGAAATTATGGCAGAACTTGCCGAATATAGAGATGGAGTACCGAATCTTTCCGGTGCAGAAGAAACGCTGCGGAAGGCAATGGACGACAAACCGGTCTTCGTACCGCAAAGTTCGATCGACTTCGATAACATCAAAAGCGCTTATGCGGTCGCGCTGCATATGCATCAGCCGATCGTGCCCGATCCCACCCAGCCGCTAAATGAGGCCGAAGAGATAAGTTATCTACAGTATATGATGGAAAATCCGGATATTGGCGATAATCATAATGCGACGGTTTTTCGCAAGTGTTACAAGCGGATGGGCAATTTTATTCCTGAACTGCTGCAGCAGGGAGGACAGCCGCGTGTGATGCTGGATTATTCAGGAACCCTGCTGCACGGAATGCTCAAAATGGGACTGGATGATGTGTTCGATAATTTGCGCAAGATCACCTGCGAACCGAATTACCGGCGGTGCGCGGAGTGGCTCGGCAGCGCCTGGGGACACCCGGTAGCGCCGTCGACGCCGGTGCAGGATTATCAGTTGCATGTCACCGCATGGAGGCATTTTTTTGCGTCTTTATTCGGTGTCGAAGCCTTATCGAGGATCCGGGGATTTTCACCGGCGGAGATGGCCCTGCCGAATCATCCGGATGTGTTTTACGAATTCGTCAAGACGCTCAAAGAGGCCGGCTATCGATGGGTAGTCGTTCAGGAGCATACCGTTGAGCACGTCGAGAACGGCAGCGGACTTCAATATCCGCACCGGCCGCACAAGCTGGTGGCGAAAAATTCGTCCGGTGAGACGCTCAGTATCACCGCGATCATCAAGACGCAGGGCAGCGACACTAAGCTGATCGGCCAGATGCAGCCCTATTACGAAGCACAGGGTCTTGGCAGGATCGAGCTGGACGGAAAATCGGTGCCCTCGCTGGTGACACAGATCGCCGACGGCGAGAACGGCGGAGTGATGATGAACGAGTTTCCCGGTAAATATAAAGAAGTAATCGCACAAAGCAGCGGCACCAAGACACCGGCGGTCAATGTTACCGAGTATCTCGAATACCTCGACAGTCTTGGTGTCAATGAAAGCAATTTGCCTGCCATTCAGCCGATCATGCAGCATATCATCTGGGATCAATTCGAGGATGCGGCGGGTCCCGACCGCCTCGCCGAAGTAATTGATACGCTTGAAAAGCAGGATGACCGCTTTCACATGGAAGGCGGAAGCTGGACGAACAATATCTCGTGGGTTCAGGGCTACGAGGATGTCCTGAAACCGATGGAACAGGTCAGCGCGCAGTTTATCCGCGA
>CAZNET010000362.1:0-1387 GCA_964571885.1 uncultured Pirellulales bacterium | reverse complement strand
GATGTTCTTTCGAAAGACATTGACCGGTCCGATCCGAGTTTTCGCAATGCTCTGTATCATCTGTTACTGACCCAGACAAGCTGTTACCGCTACTGGGGCGAGGGGCAGTTTGCCGACTTCGGTCGGGAATTGTGCCGGCGGACCACCGAGATCATCAAGCATGATTTTTGATGATCAATCCATATGAATCAATATGGGATAAGTATTTTTTCAGGTAATTCACAATGGAAGCAGAACAGAAAAAATTAATTGAAAACGCGTTTCCGGGTGCGGTAAGTCACGAAGACGGCTGGGTCAGTTTCGCGATCTACGCACCGGAAAAAAATTCCGTGCACGTCGTCGGCAACTTCAATGAATGGGACCGCCTCGCCAATCCGCTCGAGCAAAGAGATCCCGGTTATTGGGTGGGTGTTTTTCAGCTTGACAAAGGCCAATATAAGTATCAATTCCTAATAGACGAAGAGTTGGTGATCTGCGATCCATACGCCCGTGAGGTAACAGCGGCTGAAAACGACAGCGGTCAGCCGGCGGCGGTTATCAATGTCGGTGAAGAGCCTTTTCAATGGGAGCATGATGACTGGATACGGCGTGACCTTGACGATTTGATCATTTACGAAATGCATGTCGGCGACTTCACCAACGAAGGTACCTTCGCGTCGGCGACGGAGAAACTGGACCATCTGGCTGAACTCGGTGTCACGGCGATCGAACTGATGCCCATCTTCGAAGCGGCTGAAGGGGATTACTGGGGTTATCAGCCGAATTACATGATGGCGCCGCGACGGTCGTACGGCTCGCCGGACGACTTTCGCCGGTTTGTCGATGCCGCCCATGCTCATGATATCGCGGTGATCCTGGATATGATCCTGGCGCATAGCGGTCACGAACATCCGTTCAATAAAATGTATCCGTATGAACAGAGTCCCTGGTACGGCTCGGGACTCGGTGAACAGAACCAGTACGGCCTGCCAACGTACGATTATCTCAAGGATCCGACCAATCACTACGTGCGGGATATTCAGTCGTGGTGGCTGAGGACCTATCATGTGGACGGTTTTCGTTATGATTATCTGGCGGGCATCGGTTCAGATGAGGAGGGAAAAGGCCTGCCGCATTTAATGGAACTGGCCAGAAGCATCCAGCCGGATGCTTTTTTTATCGGCGAGTGCATTCCCGAGGACCCACCGATGGTCAACAATACCGGCTTGGGAGCTGTCTGGCATGCGCGAAGCCGTATTGCGCTGCATTCACTGTTGGGCGAGACCGATGTCGAACCGTATCGCTGGTCAAATTTTGCCGAGGCGGTTCGGGCCTTCGATCCTTCGACTCAGGATTACCGTGATGCGACCTTTATGATTAATTATGCCGAATGTCACGATGATATGCG
>CAZNET010000361.1:0-3607 GCA_964571885.1 uncultured Pirellulales bacterium | reverse complement strand
GTACATATCCCCCACGCCGATGCGGCATTGGAACGTTTTCAAGGGATCTGGCAACCGCGCTGGAACATTTTTCCAAGGAAGTCGGTCATATTCGCGTCGCTGCGATCGATACCGGCGATCTTCGCTATGACATTCCCGTGGACATGGTGATCGAACAATACAATCCTCGCTCCTGGAATGTCGCTACCGAAGAGATTATCAAAAGAAGCAGGGAAAGTAATATTCCTACCGCGGTCCTGCTGCAACATGAATTCGGTCTGGACCCGTCGGATGACGGTGAACAGTGTAGAGGAACGAACTTTGTGAAAATAGCAAAAGCGTTCCAAAAAGAAGGGCTGACAACGCTGGTTTATTTACATACGGTATTGAAAGAACCGGATGAACACCAGAGAAGGGTTATCCAGGATCTCGCCAAA
The DNA here is from genome assembly GCA_964571885.1 of uncultured Pirellulales bacterium. Classification (GTDB taxonomy): domain Bacteria; phylum Planctomycetota; class Phycisphaerae; order Sedimentisphaerales; family Anaerobacaceae; genus CAZNET01. Next base: position 3,191 of record CAZNET010000361.1, on the reverse strand, counting down.
TACAGTGACGGACTGATCGTAACCACAGAGAGCGCGATCCATATTCTCGAATCCCCGGCCTATAAAATTGGACACGCCAAGCTCAAACACATTGATCACGGTATCCGCATGCAAAATCCGTCGCAATTCGATCGGCTTGAGATCAAGAAAGAATTCGGTTTGGAAAATCAGTTTCTTGTCACAACGCTGGGATTGCTCTCACCGGGAAAGGGGATCCCTTACGGGATTCGAGCCTATGGGAAATTTCTCCAGAATTCCTGTACCGTAGAGCAGCGCCGTCAGATGGTTTATATTATCGCCGGAAGATGTCACCCGGAATTTGTCAAAGCCGAGGGAGGAAAATATTACAACGCGTTTCTAAAACAAATCGATGATGCCCTCGAATCCTCGAAGGTGACCTGGTGTAAGGTCGATGATCTTAAAAAAACGGTTTTTGAAACCAATGATGTTATTTTTCTCGACACCTTTCTGGACGAGGAAATGTTAATGAAATTATACGGCGCGACCAATGTCATGGTCCTGCCCTATCTTAATCTGGAACAGATTTCCAGCGGGATTTTGGCCGATACGCTGGGAGCCGGCCGAGTCGCCATTGTCACCAAAATCATGTACGCACTGGAATTGATACAATCGAATCGAGTCTGTCCAAAGGGAACCATTATTGGGCGATACGCCAGAGGAATTCTCGTTGATCCCGGCGAGGACAGCGTTGACCAGATCGCACAGGCACTTGACTATGTTGTATTCAACAAGGAAAAAAGACTGAAAATGGAAAAGCAGGCACATCAGCGAGGCTACCAGATGCGTTGGTATAACAGTGCCTGGGCTTTATTGCAGCACCTTAATTTCGTCAATGAACAAAAAGAAATTGTTACCGGCCGGGGGATTACTTTTATTCGTGAGAAGCAACCTGCCTTTGAGATCTCGAAACAAAAGCATTGATCCTCAACGCAAATTGAGCTTTACGGCTCTGCCTTCTTTGGCGGACTGATAGACCGCCAGAATGACTTGAACCGCTTTTCGGGCTTCTTTGCCGTCAATTTCGAAATCCCGGTTTCCTTCAATCGCTGCAAGAAATGCTTTGAAATTTCGTGTATGGTTTTCGTAAGGAATCGCCGCCGGGTCCGAGACGCCTCCGCCGCTTTTGGTTTGGCCGAATGATTTTCTTATCTCGGCGTCCTGCGGCTGTTCGGTCTCAAATTGCCAGACGGTAAAACTGTCTTCGACCTGAACGACGGTTCCTTTGGTGCCGGTGATCTCGAATCGCCTGAATTGCCCCGGCCACGAAGCCGTCGTACCGTACATGACACCCAAAGGGCCGCCTTGAAATCGCAAAACCGCTACAGCGGTATCCTCGGCTTCGATCTGAGGATGAGCCAGTTTATTGGTATAGGCGAAAACCGATTCGATCGGCGGCATTACATTGCAGAGCATGTCCACCATATGGATGGACTGGTTCATCAAGGCACCGCCGCCGTCAAGTTTCCATGTGCCGTGCCAGGAGTCCTTATAATATTCGTCCATTCGCCACCAGGGTACATAAATGCCTGCGTAGGTGACCGTGCCGAACCGCTGTGATAAAATCGCCTGCTTTAAGGCGTTGACAGCTTCGTTGAAACGGTAGGGGAATATACCGCCCAAACGGGTGCCGGCCTTTTTGTGTGCCTGGATCATGGCATTGATCCTTTCGAGCGTGACATCGAGGGGTTTTTCACAAAGGACATGTTTGCGGACTTTCGCCGCTTCGATGGCTGGTTCGGCGTGAAAGCCGCTCGGAGTCGCTATCGTGACAATATTGACATCATTGCTTTGGATCATCTCTTTGTAATCGGCGTAGGCTTTGGCGTCATACATCCGTGCTAAGGCATTTGCCTTTTCCTGATTCACATCGCAGACAGCGGTGACAGATGCGTTGTCGATATCGCCTATTGCGCGTGCGTGAAAATCCGCGATCAGTCCCGCGCCGACGATTCCAAAATTCCATTTAGCCATGTAAACCTCGTTAATCTAATTTCAGGCCAGCGTCTTCACTCATATTCCTGACTGCTTCGATCGCCCGGCTGAACAATTCCGGGCCGGTGTCACCGCCGAACTGACCGCCGGATCTCAAATGCGGCTCTAAGGTGACATAGCCGTCGTAGTTCATCTTGGCCAATTCCGTAAGCAACTTTTTGATCTGTCCGTCACCTTCGCCGGGCATCGCTCCGATATCCTCAGACCCTAAGTTCCAGTCCTTGATATGGATATGCACCGTATAAGGCTTCATCAAGGGCCAGCAGCTCTCAATGCTGTCAACGATCTTCTGTCCCCACACGAAATTTCCCGAATCAAAGACAAGCCTAAGTTTCGGCGAATTGATCGCTTCGATCAGCGAGACACAGTTTTCGGCGCTGTGACCAAAAATGCCCGTTTCGTTTTCATGGACCATCGTGACATTTGTATCGTTTATCAGCTCAACTTTTTTCTGCATCCGTTCGAATACTTCATCGGCGTAATCGTTAATATTCTGGCCGTCGGGGGGGTAATAGCTGAACATTCTGATAAAAGGCGTTTCAAAAAAGTCAGCCAGCTCAACCGCGTATTTGAACTTATCCAGGTGAGGTTCAAAGGGTTCGTCGAGTTTCACTTTACCGATCGGTGAGCCGATAGCGCTGATGCCGATACCGTGATCGTTCAGGATCTGTTTGGTTTCCTTCAGTTCGGGTTTCGACAGATCCATAATGTTTTTCCGGTTCAGAAATCGGATTTCCAGAAACCGAACGTTTTCCGTGTCGAGAAATTTAATCTGTTCGATAAAATCGCTTGCCACTTCATCAGCAAAGGCGCTCAGTTGTGCCATGAAAATTCCTTTTAATGCAATGCGGTTAAGCTGTATCTTCCTTCGCCGAAGATCAAGCCGTCGTCGGCCATAATGAACGCTCGGGTTGTGTTGGTCGGCTTTTCGGTTTTATAGCTCCAGAGCAGTTCTCTGCTTTTCAAATCGAGAGCATTCAAGGAAGGGCCGACCCCTGGAAATCCCGGTTCGCCGGTGCCGGACATCATGAAGTACAATACATCATCTGCGATAACAGGGCCGATCGTAATATTCACGATTTCCTTTCTGCCGTTATCGTTTTCGACTTTTACATCGACGGTGTCTTTGATATCGCCTGTTCTGGCATCTATGATCAGTATGCCTTCATGAGTAGGGC
>CAZNET010000360.1:0-3609 GCA_964571885.1 uncultured Pirellulales bacterium | reverse complement strand
TACAATCGGACGGGTAAGCCCGCGAGCGTGGCGGAACTGGCAGACGCGCAAGGTTTAGGTCCTTGTGTCCGTAAGGACGTGGAGGTTCGACTCCTCTCGCTCGCAGTAATGAACTTAAGAAAGGAGATTTGTTACAATGAAATTAAAGCAGAATAAGAGGCGTTTTTTCTGTCCAGTCTGGAAATATCCTTTAGATTGGTCACGCAAAGCAGCTGGCACGAAAACACGTATGATATTTATGATGTCAAGCCAAATCTTTTTAGCTATATGCTTTATTTTCTTTTTCATTAGGCGTATAGATATTGAAGGTCAATATTGGCTACTTTCATTATTCGCAGTAATGATTATATTATTTTATACTATTTTTCCAATTTGCTACATTTATGTCATATATCGCTTGTTGCAAATCATCGACCATAAGGATATGGAAATTAACAATAAAGATTAATTCAAAATTATAACCTACACCATCAATAAAATTTTATCATTTTGGAGGTAAATGTTGGATAAGCGTGAAAAAATCCAGGCAGTTTTCGTGTTACTAATCATGGTGTTTATTATCGAAATACCTCAAATCATTACTTATATAAATCCGGGCCTGGTAATACGTGACAAAAAAATCGAAGAGCTTGAAAAATCAATAGATGAGCTGGAAAAATACGTAAAAGAAAAGGAAAGACAGAAAGCGTTGAAGCAATGGGAAGCAAGGACAGGAAACGAAAACGTTAATGACCTTAATCAGAATACACACAATAAAAATCCATAAGACTTAGTCTCTTTTTGTAATGTTCCCGGAGAATTTATTGCCGTGTTTAACAATATGTATTTTGTTGGTTTGTTTGTTTACTACTCACTGGTTGTGTGGCTGATGGTCTATTTAAACAAGAAATATCCGACACTGGCCGGTTTCGACATAACATTTATCAAGAAGTTTCGATCCGATTTGTGGAGCGGCATATTATTATTTGCTTGTCTTACTGCGTACGACCTTGCATTTATGGTATTGGGTCCGGCTTTTTTTACTCTTTTTGAAGAATGGGGCCTCGCATGCGGCTTTAGCTTTTTGTTAGCGCAGATGCAGTTCGATGAGTCTCTCTTGAAAGACGGTCTGCTTATGTTTTCCATAGCTACAGTTTTCTTTCCGGTTTATGAAGAAATCATATTCCGCGGATTTATACAGGACAGGCTCTCAAGAATTTATTCGCCCGGATTCGCCTTATTTGCCCAGGCTGTCTGTTTTGCCGCATGGCATCATATAAGTTTTTTTTATTCACTCTACTTCTTTACCATCGGCTTGATATTCGGTTACTGGCGATATAAACGATGTCCCCTGTTTCCGCTCATCTTCGCCCACTGTTTTCATAATCTCTTATCCCTCATACCAGATGGCATATAAATATATAACAGAATACAATATGCAGGGACGTGGAGGTTCGACTCCTCTCGCTCGCAGTAATTAAAAATTTTCGGCATATATAGAATTTCCCCTTTTTTTATTTTATGTTTCGCGAGATGGTGAGGGGGAAGCATTGCATTTGCGGGAAACTTTCGGTAATCTTTTCCATCGCCGCGTCGCGGTCCTGCTCGCTTCGAGCGACGAACTGGGCCGTGCCGTCACCCTGGCTGCCCACGCCTTTACCGCCATAGATGTGTTTGGCAATATCTTCAAAGTGCAAAACGTTATGCAGCAGAGGGCTTGCCAGTTCATCGGGCGAATGAGGCGCTACCAGTTTATCGAAGTTGTTCTGTGCTTGCGTCATCAGTTTGCCCAGCCGTTCGGCGTCGCCGGCAAGGATAGACTGGTACGCCAAACGTACGATCCTTTCGTTTTCACGGCCGAGCGCTTCCTGCAGTTCGTTGCTTTCCATATATTTGCCCTGCAGATCCGCCAGTATCTTGACCGTATCCTTCTTGCCGGCCAGATCGACAAAAAACATATGGATGATATCGTTTGAAAAAACAGGCTCGACCCGCACGGGCTTGGATTTATCGAAAACCAGCAGAACGGGTGTCCTGCCGTAGATACACGCCTGGTCCATGCGACCGCACTGACTGCCGGTAAGTCTTTCGCCGAGGTAGGCGATCTCCATGAGCTCATGAGGAAACATCCCAAGTTTGTAAATTGCGTCAAACGCCTTGGCTACAAGAATGCATACTGCGGCAGAACTCGATACACCTTTCTTCAGCGGCAGGTCCATCTTTGTTATCTTGATATCCGCCCCGCCGGAAACTTTCATCCGGTTGATGATCTGGTAAGCGACACCCGCACAGTATCTGAAAAATTCGGATTCATCTTTGGCCGCCGCTAACAGCGTTTCGGGCTGGCAGTTGCAGCTCATCCGCCGGGTTCGCCCGCTTGGCCTTCCCAGAATATCCGGCAGCCGGGTTTCTACGGTAAACTTATCGCTTGGCTTGACCTGGGCTTCGAGATACTGATCGGTCCCGGTTACGATACAAAAACCGCGATGCAGGCCATAGTCAGCGGCCCAGTCACTGTGCTCACCAAATAAACACAGCCGCCCCGGTGTCGAAATTTTTACCTCGCCTTGTTCCAAACCAATATTTTGTTCCGTCATATTTACTTCATCCTTATCAGCGGCGACTTCGAAAAACCGCCTGTGTCTTAATATATCCTTCAACAGTCCCTAAGTCGTAAGCCCGCCCGCAAATTTTGTATAGATAATATTTTTCGGGATATTTTTTTAAGAGCAGCCCCTGAGCATCCGCCAGTTCAACTTCTTTTCCTTGCATTTGAGCTGTTGCGTTTATTTCAGCAATACAGTCGAAGATTTCCGAATCAAATACATAGATGCCGCAGTGGGCCAGGAACGTGTCCTCGTCCAGTCCGGCCGTGACCAATAAGTTTCGTGCCGTTGCCGCATCGGGTTTTTCGATAAAATGTTTGCAGCGGTATATATTCCTGCCAATCTCGATACCGCTTGCGACTCCCACTTTCGAAAGTTCGTCTTTTGAAACAGGCTGAACACCGATCATTGCTGTTGCATCTGTCGAACCGAAGGCATCAGCCACCTGAAAACCGCAGGGAACACTGCCGGCGTTTTCAACGTGTATGTGATCGCCAAGTAACAATAAAAAAGGTTCTTCTTCGACAAAATCGCGACCCTGCAGCACAGCGTCACCAAATCCTCTCGGCGAATTTTGCGTGATACACTCGATTCGTTCGGCTAATCTTGTATATTTGCCCACCGCGTTTAGATACGCATTCACCATTTCACACTGCCACGGGGAAACGATGACTCCAATTTCTTTGGCCCCGGCCGAAACCGCCTGCTCAATGATCACGTGCAGCACGCTTTTTATCCTGTTGTCTGAATCGATAAGAGGAAACATCGCCTTGGGCACCGCACTGGTCAGCGGCATTAAGCGTGTTCCTTTTCCTGCTATTGGTATCAGTGCTTTACGAATTGTCATTTTAGTTCAGTCACGGCTCCATAACAAATCAGATCGATAAATTATTAAAGATAATCCATCCAAACACAAGAAAAAGTTGAAAAAGAGCTTTATTGACGCGGGTAAAAATTTTTTATTTTTTTGTAACCGGTCAGTTACGGGTGGGGATTATTTTGCTGCTAAGCGAGCTTCAATATG
>CAZNET010000359.1:0-3616 GCA_964571885.1 uncultured Pirellulales bacterium | reverse complement strand
TCCGGCGCTTGGGATGAATTTAAAGGATTTCAAAACAAATACAAATGTGAAACAACTGACTCTAAGTGATTATCGAAAAATCATCGATAAAAACCCTTTTGGTTTTTCTTCTCTATCCGGAACGCTTCGATCAATGAACTTTCCTCCCGATCAATTAAACATTGAAAACGCTGTTTCGAGCGAACTTGGCCTGGCTTTATTCGGCACGGTATCAGGGAACGCTTCTGCAGCCAGAGCTATCATAAAAAATCTTAAAACCGGCGTTTCCGATCTTTACAGAACAGGTCAGGAGGTTCTGGACAATAAGATTGAACAAATCAACGAAAATTCGGTAATCCTTTCTCATAAAGGTCAAAATATGGAATTGCCTATCTCCAAAGGAAATTCGATGACTGTCTCTGCTCAAAGTAGTGTGTCGACGGAAAAAACCATCCATCAGGAGCCGATTGTCATAGAAAAAGAAAACATCATAAAACCGAATGATATTCAGACAAGGATGAAAAGTATCGAAGCGGTTTTACGTAAAGCAGTGATCAGGCCTTATAGAAATCACGGGCACGTTGAAGGGTTACAATTGACCGGCCTCGAACGAATCAAAGAGGCCGCAGCAATAGGGTTAAAAAACGGAGATATTATAAAAGAACTTAATGGACAAAAGTTGACAGGTAAGTTAAAAGCTTATCAGGTATTTAAGAAAGCACGGTCCAGTTCTATATTAAATGTTGAAATACAAAGAGATGATAGAATAGAAAATATTACCTATCATATAGATAAATAACAAGCGATCAGGGATGTCAAGAAACAAATGAAGGAATCTCAATCGACAATGTATCATTTCAACCGGTATTTATCGGGCATGCTCCCCCTGGTAGGTGTTTTAGTGCTTTTTATAATCGGCTGCGAATCGAAACAGCAAAAACCGATCAATAAGGTAAATACGCAGCCTCCCATAGAGCGGCAGAAGCAAAACGGGCGTAAAACCCTTGAGCATGATACAACCGATGGCAATGAATCAAACGATAAAAATAAGGTTTCTTCTTATTCAATGAATCGGTCCAGTTCCCCTGAACAAATTCAACGAAGGCAAGACAGAAAAAAGACCATTGTTTTCGATGAAAATGATACGATCAATTCTGCGAAGAAAAACGATATTTCGACCGAATCGGAAAAACAAAAAGCCGCAAGAACAAAAGAGGACTCTGATGAAGAAGAATCAATGATATCGTTAAATTTTAACCAGGTGGATATCCGGGTTATGCTTAAAACGATCGGCGATATTACAGGGACCAATTTTGTCATCGATGACAGCGTCCAGGGAACGGTCACGCTCGTCTCACCAAAAAAAATAAAGCTCAATGAGATTTATGACGTTCTTGAATCCGTCCTGGAAGTCAAGGGCTATGCGGCGATTCGATCTTCGAAGGATGTCGTTAAAGTCGTTCCTCGATCCAAAGCGGCTCATCATAGTCTTGATGTTCGAATAGGAAGCGACCCTGCTCTCATACCCAACACCGACACCGTTGTAACACAAATAATCCCCCTGAAATACGCTGATGCTGAAGAGGTAAGCCTGATCATAAGACCACTGTTAAGCACCGGTGCCAATATGGCAACCTATCTACGCACCAATTCAATTTTGATCACGGACACCTCGGCCAATATTCATCATGCGGCCAAGATAATTCAGAAGCTCGATGTGAAGGGATCAAAAGAACAAGTCACTGTTATCCGCCTCGAGTATGCCTCTGCGAATATTTTAAGTGAGCAAATTTCCATCATTCTCGAAAAAGAAATGCAAAGCGGCGGATCGGCCAGAGCGCGAGGAAGAAACGAAATTCGCCCTCATATACGAATCCTCCCGGACGAACGGACCAATTCCTTAATCATTGTTGCCAATGAGAGCGACACCAATAAGATCGATCAGCTTATACAAGAGCTGGATGTTGAGCGTCCGCATAAATCGAATAATGTGCATGTAATATACCTCAAGAACGCCCAAGCTCCTGAAACGGCAAAATCTCTGAATGATGCCCTGACAAATATGAAAATTGCCGGAACGTTAACCAATGGCCAGAATATTCAGGTAACCGCTGACGAAGGAACAAATTCATTGATCGTAACGGCATCGGCTCAGGACTTTGAAGTAATATCTGAAATTGCCGAAAAGCTCGATATTGTCCGTGAGCAGGTTCTCGTCGAGTTGTTTATTGTCGAGGTCAGCGAGGATAATCTTCGGGAAATAGGTGTGGACTGGGCAACGCTCGACGAGGCTGTCAGTGACAGTGTGAGGGCTTTCGCTTCAACCAATTTCGGCACAAGAACGGATTTTCTCAGCGGTGAGCTCGAAGGATTAAGTGTCGGGGCATGGGAAGGTCCAAGTTCGGACGTCTCCATCGGGGCAATTCTTCATGCCTTGGAAAAAGAATCCGGATTGAATATCCTCTCGACGCCGTCAATTGTCACTTCAAACCACAACAAAGCGAAGATTATCGTCGGAGAGAACAGGCCGTTCGTCGTCGAATCGAGGATCACGGAAACCGATCCCTCAACGCCGACCGTTATCAAAACCTTTGAATACAAAGATGTCGGTATCAGTTTGGAGATCACGCCGCATATTAGTCAAAATCAAATGGTTCGCGTTGAAATCCAAAGCGAATTTTCAAAACTCGTCGAGGACGTGACAACGTCCGCCGATACGCCCACGACCGCCCAAAGAGAAGCCCAAACAGTGGTCTCAATGAGAAGCGGCGCGACCGTCGTTATCGGCGGTCTCATTCGTGACGACCGTTCAATCGTTGAAAAGAAAATACCGCTTATCGGAGATCTTCCCATCGTGGGAGGATTGTTCAAATTCCAGCAGGAACAACTTGAAAAAACGAATCTACTCATCTTCCTTACCCCATACGTGATTAATACTCAAGACGATTACGATGAGTTGACTGAAAACAAACGCACTGAAATGAAAAAGGCGTCCGCCGGCAGTTATAATATCGAAGACGACGCTTATTAAATCGGAAAGGTCTATACGTGGAATCTGAAACCAAGAACAAAACAGCCACTCAATATGTCGAAGCGATTAAACCTGAATTTCTGGATAGCGAATTAATTCAGAAACTCCCGCTCGAATACCTCAAGAAGCAGTCCGCAATACCGGTTGTGCTTGATAACGGACAAGTGGCCATTGCCATGTCGGATCCTTTGAATATTGAAGCTTATGATGCGATCAGCAGTGTACTTTCCCGGCCGTGTATCAAGGTGCAATCCTCGGCAACCGAAATTAATCACGCCATCAGCCGATGCTACTATCAGGATAATTATATCGAGACGCAAACAATTCTTACGGATGATACTGAAAACAAAAAAATGGATGATGTCGCAATAACAAAATCTCATACGGAAGATTTGTTAAGCATCAGCGACCAGGGTCCAACCATCAAACTCGTTAACAAGATTTTTTTTCAGGCGGTACAAAGCCGTGCCAGTGACATCCATGTCGAACCTTATGAAAATGACGTGCGGATCCGATTCAGGATTGATGGCGTCCTTCATCATCGAATGACATTACAAAAATATCAGGCACCGGAATTATTATCACGATTAAAAATCATGGCCAATC
>CAZNET010000358.1:0-3622 GCA_964571885.1 uncultured Pirellulales bacterium | reverse complement strand
TATCAACGGTGACAATGAAGTTGATACGATTGATCTGCGTCTGTTTGTACAGGCCTGGCTGAGCGAATGTCCGCAGCAGGAATTTAACGCCGCTGCCGATATGGTGGTCGATAACAAAATCGATATCCTCGATTACTCAAGGTTCGCAACCGGATTTAAATATTGAATTAAACGAAATCAATGAAAAACGAAAAAACAAACAATGCGTTTACACTGATCGAACTTCTGGTCGTCATCAGTATTATCACAACGCTGCTTGGTGTTATGCTCCCCTGTCTGGGAAGGGCCAAAAGCAAATGCCGGGCAGTTGTTTGCAAAAGCAATATCCGCCAGCTCTTCATCGCCAACACCGCTTACGCACTATCGAATGATGATTTTTATGTTCGAGCCGCGAAAGACATCGAGGGCGGCAGCGGCGGCAGATATCGATGGCACGGCGTCAGGAAAAACCCCTATCCCTCCGTTAACGACCCGTTTGATCCTTCAAAGGGACCGCTGGCGTCTTACCTCGGGGATGGTAAAGTAAAAAAGTGTCCCCTTCATATCGGGTACACTAAAAACAGTGCAGACGCCTTCGAGACCGGTAATGGCGGATACGGATATAATCTCATCGGTGTCGGATCAAGAACCTATACGTATGGAGCGATCAATCCCGAATCGACCAGAACAAGTATGAATATCAATGAAATTGACAATCCGGATCAAAAGGTCATGTTCACCGATACGGCTTTTGTTAAAAAAGGACAGTTGATCGAGTATTCGTTCTGTGAACCTTATATGTGGGTTCTGGATTTCGGCAGCGGCATAAAAGAATTTCCAGGTGCCATACCGTCCATACATTTCAGACATATCGGTAAAACGAATGTCGTCTGGTGCGACGGGCATGTCAGTTCCGAAGCGCCGACATTTCCGGAAGATGTTAAAAACGGTACCGCCGAATACATGATCGGGTGGTTCGGGCCGAAGGACAATTCATTATTTAAACCCCGGTGATGATTAACGTACAAAATGGAGAAAGCAATGGAAGCGGAAAAGTTAAAACTCGGGTTCAGGCGGTTTCTGGAAGGAGTGAATTTTCTTCTCTGGCCGGCGGTGTGTATGAATTGCGGCGAGGTGATCGCCGAAGCAGACAAGCATTTGTGTCACGCCTGCTGGGACGAGCTGCTTGCCTGTACCGCCGGTGACTACTGCCCGAGATGCGGCAATGATGCGGGCCGTTATGCCTTGATCGACGGGGCGTGCCCGGCCTGTCAGGCAACGGATATTCATTTTGACGGCATCGCCCGCGCGGGTGTCTACGACGGTTCGCTGAAAAAGATGATCCGAGATTTCAAGTTCTCCTCGAAGACCGAACTCGATTTTCTGCTTGCGCATCTGTTACAAAGCGCCCTGGACGGAAGCGATTTCAAAAACGATATTGATTATATCGCGGCCGTTCCGATGCACTGGATAAGACGGCTTTTGCGCGGGTACAATCACAGTCTGATCCTGACGAAAAAAATTAAACTCGATGGCGTGAAGGTCAACACTGATCTGGTCAGAATAAAACGAACCCGGCTGCAAACAACCGCGGCGACCCCCGCGGCCAGGCGACGAAATGTCAAAGGCGCTTTCGCGATCCGATACCGCCACTCGGTCGCGGGTAAAACCATTTGCCTGGTTGATGACATCAAGACCACCGGCGCGACGCTGAACGAATGCGCGAAGGTCTTAAAAGCCGCCGGCGCGAAAAAAGTCTATGCCCTCGTTCTGGCCGCGGCCGGCCAGAACCTCGTAAAAGCATGACACTATTCGCCTTTCAAAATCAACGATGCTTCTAAACATTTATTTTGGTCTAATTGCTTTCTTCAAGCCAGTTTGAAGCAAGTTTAGCAAAATCCAACATGTTTACTTTTCCATCTCTGTCTGCGTCGGCTCGTTCATAATAATCGTTATTGATCGACCCATCATCTCTGAGCCAATAATAACTCATCTCAGCAAGGTCGTGAATATCCACCTTACCATCCACGACTAAATCGCCTGCCAATGGCTCCGTGTTAAAAACAATAGTAAAGGGTTCTGAAGGTTCATAGGGGCCCAGCGCATCATACATTTGCCACGTGATCCAGAACAAATTTGTTCCATCGACCGCCTGATAAGATAGATGCATATGAGGATCACCGCCATGAATATTGCTGTGATTGAAAGATTGACCAATCTGATCAATTGTAAACTGCGGGTAATATTCATGAACGGCTCTTAAGCCGGGTGAAATTGAAACACATTCAATCATGATTCCGTAATCCTCATTGGGATCTCCGACAAAACATCGGTTGGGATCATAAGTATAGACGGCGCCAGGATTGGTTCCCTGAAAGCCATCAAAGCCCGGTTCGCCGATACGCCAATTGTAATCAGGATAAATAAAGTTGTAATTGAGAGGATAGTACCAGTTCAGATAATCTGGTGATCCACTACTGCGATATTTTTGCCAACAATCCACGAACAGTTTATTGTCGTCATCGGTACCCCAAACGCCATCTTCGTTTACACCTATAATGAGGTGGTCAAGTGGACACTCAGCGTACACATGGAACGTTAAAAATAACAAAATCGTAACTGCAAATATTCTTTTATTCATTGTGTCATTCCTCAATTTTCAATCGCTATGGATTAGCAGGCCAAGCTGGAGCGGATTCAGGATACCAGTAACATTCGCTCGGCCAGTGGTAGGTTTCTTCGAATTTTAATGTTTCAACATGTCCATCTGTAAAAAGGTAGTTTGATTTGCCCATGTGGCGATCCCAGGCGATAAATCGCTTTTTTACTTTTTCAACTGAGCTGCCTTCCCAGTAATTAACCCACGTTTCCGGATGGATGTGATCAGCCAATAGAAAAGCTTCCGTGTCCGGTGCTTCGCTGATCCATATACAGTTCATAGGTTTGCGGATTTTGTCGACTCGATTGTACTGGTTCCAGTTTCTGCCGTACCTGAAACAAATAGGATCTAAAAGAGCGTTGACCGCAAAACTTGAATAACGCTTATCCCGCTGCTCGCTGAGAGGCTTGTCCCAATCAACAAAATTTTTGGATTTATCGCTCGGACAGTGAAACAGTAATTGTTCGCCTGTATATTTCGATAAGACTTTCAGCCAGTATTCATTCGGGTCTGTGATACGGCATGAACTCGGAGGCAGACGACTTTCATGGTCGTTTATATAGATTTGAGCCGCCATCCCAATTTGACGCATATTGCTGATACAGATTAGCTTATTGGTTAGTTGTTTTGCTTTCCTTAAGACCGGAATCGTAATACCAAGCAGCACGACGATAATAGAAATCACCACCAAAAGCTCAATTAAAGTAAAACCTTTTTGCTGCCTGACTCTTAAGGTAAATCCAGGGCGGTCTGCGCCGCCCCGGTTGAAACTGGATGTATTTACGCATTGCATTTTTTCTGTTTATTTCTTAGAAGCGGGATTGCTCCCAGACCTAAAAACAATAAGGACGCGGGCTCAGGAACTGTCACAAAAGTAATCTCAAAATTATCGGACGCTGTGTACAGACCTGACGCATCATACGCTGAAAATGTTGCCGTAACTTCCTGACCAATATCAGGCGCAAGCCAGAAGTTAAAACTCAT
>CAZNET010000357.1:0-3634 GCA_964571885.1 uncultured Pirellulales bacterium | reverse complement strand
GAATGTCACTTTTGGACGCAGCAGACGGTCATCTTTTTTTGATAAGTATTCAAACAATCCCTTAGGCGCTAAAAGCTTATCACCGTCGATATGTCCCGCTGCAATGCGGCGTTTCATGTAACCGATGTCGATATTGTCATAAGACTGCCTCTGCCATGCCATCCAGACCTGCTTTCTATTTGTCGTCAAATCAGGAAGGCGGTCATATACAAAAAGACTAAAATCCAATAACAATCTGAAGGCATCTGTCAATTTAAAATCATTCTCTTGAGAAATCGTATGCTTTTATGTAAGGTACTGCTATGTGTGAACTATTGGCGCCGGTTCGTGATATGACTTCGTTTACCGCGGCTTTGCAGGGCGGCACGGATGCTGTTTACTTTGGTTTGGGCCGACTTAATATGCGGATCAAATCCAAAGGCGTCGAGATCGAAAAGCTGCCTGCGATCGTCAAAAAGGCCCACAACAAAAACATCAACGTCTATGTAACCTTAAACGCGATTATTTACGACAGCGAGCTTGAATTGCTCGATGAGCTGCTGGACAAGATAAAAGCCGCTGGCGCCGACGCGGTCATCTGCAGCGATTTCGCCGTCATCACCAGGGCTCGGCAAAAAGGTATCGACATCCACATCTCTACACAGGCCAACATTTCCAATATCGAAGCGGTGCGATTTTTTGCATCTTTAGGAGCAAGCCGGGTTGTTCTGGCGCGCGAACTAACACTTGAACAGATTAAGCAAATCAAAGCACAAAGCCCGATCGAAATCGAAACATTTATTCACGGCGCAATGTGCATTTCTATTTCCGGCAGGTGCTACATGTCCGAATATCTCTTCGGCGCATCAGCTAACCGGGGTAACTGCTATCAGCCCTGCAGACGTGAATATTCTATCATCGATACGAGCGATAATAAGGAAATGACCATCGGCAGTGATTATATCCTTAGTCCCAAAGATATCTGCGCTTTGCCCATCCTCGACAAACTGATCGAAGCGGGTATTGATTCTTTCAAGATCGAAGGCAGGTCACGTTCGCCCGAATATATTAAAACGGTCACCGCTGTTTACAGACAGGCCATCGACGCGGTCAAGGCGGGTTCTTTCGATAGAAAGTTGATCGAAACGCTGACCGAAAAATTAAAAACCGTTTACAACCGAGGTTTTTCGACAGGTTTTTATCTCGGCAGGCCCGGTCGGGAAAGTTTTACCAACCTCGAAGGTTCGGAAACAACCCATAAAAAGATCCAGGTCGGCAGGATTTTGAACTACTACCCAAAAGCAAAAGCCACCTGCGCCGAGATCCAGGCCAGTCCCATCTCAGTCAATGACCACCTGCAAATCCAGGGACCGACAACCGGTGTGCTCGATTTTGTGATCGAAGAACTGCGCGACGAAAACGAAATCCCAAAAAACGCTATCGAAAAAGGCAAAGCCACCTTCCTCTGTCCGGGCAAAGTCCGTGAAAATGACAAACTCTTCAAGATCGTCCCGAATGAAAGATGAAATAAGGAGTTTAAATGAAAAGAATTCACTGCCTGACACATGTGCCGTTTGAAAACGCTGCAAATATCGGCTTATGGACGAAGGAAAACGGACACCAACTTCGTTATACACATTTATATAAGAACCAGCCTTTTCCTGTAATCCATGAATTTGACATCCTGGTGATCATGGGCGGACCGATGAACATCTACGAAGAACAAGCTTACCCCTGGCTTAAAAAAGAGAAATCGTTTATCAAGCGAGCAATTGATGCGAATAAAAAAGTGATCGGCGTTTGTCTCGGTGCCCAGTTTATCGCTGATGTGCTTGGGGCTAAAGTCACGCAAAACAAATACAAAGAGATCGGCTGGTTCGATGTCGCATTAACAAATCAGGCGATGAAATCGCAGTTGTTCTCTCAATTTCCCAAAACCTTTACCGCGTTTCACTGGCATGGCGACACGTTCGATAATCCGGCGGGAGCTGTTCATTTAGCAACAAGCGGTGCGTGCGGCAATCAGGCATTTCAATACGGCTCTAACGTGATCGCATTACAGTTCCATATTGACTATTCAAAGCAAAGCATTGAAAAAATGCTCAAAAACTGTTCCGAAGAAATAACTGACGCCCCCTTCATTCAGCAACCCGATGAAATCAGAAACGGTTATAACACTATACCAAAAATAAAAGGTCTTTTATATAAACTGCTTGATTCATTCTGCCGCTAATGAAATGTACGATAACAAATGCATCAGAACCGGAGGCAAAAAAGACTTGTCCTTTCGGCGGCGCTGCTGTAAAATGTCGAATCCGGTTACGAAAAATGATGATTAACTAATTAGTCGGGCGACAGGACCGCAATCTATTTGGCGTATCGATGAATATAAGTTTAAGACATACCAACAGGAGGCAACAATAATGAAGCAATTGATAGCTGTTTTACTTTTGAGTCTGATTATTTCCACCGGCTGTATTGCCTACCAAAAGACACATTCAAGCGAACTGCCCGGTAATGATGAGTATGTGGTTACCCGTGGCAGTCGGATTTATCAGGGCGACAAGCAGGTCCGCTACTGGGGATTAGTCTGCGCTTTAGCAGGAGATGTTGATTTTGAAAAAGACGACACCGCCGAAGAGAAAAAGGCCAAGGTCGAAGCGAATCGAAAAGCCGTCGATATCTTTGTCAAACGGCTGGGGGATATGGGTTTCAATCTGGTCCGCACCTGGGAGGGACGGTACCCGAATCAGCGTGCAAGGCTTCCGTTATTATTCGGTCATGATTACCAACCCGGCGATGGGTCCGAGGCAGATGCCATCGCTTATTCCTATTACGCAATGGACAAAGCCGGCATTAAGATATGGATGAGTTCAACCAACGGGATGGGGACGATCACACCGGTCGATGTTAATATTATCGACGAACCGGCCACCGCTGAGCAGTGGAAAAAGGCAGTAAAAGAGCTGAAACGAAACGGTAAACCCATTGAGATACGCCGGTCGGCTCGGATGCTGCTGCCGATGATCGATGAGCGGGTCGAAGCACTGTGGATCAAACGCCTGGGCATGCTGGCAGACTTTCCGAATAAATACAAAGGGGGTCTGCGTCTCGGTGACGATCCGCAAATTGTCGTCTGGGAAATATCCAATGAGCAGTTCCCGTACCGCCATTTCTTCTACGGTCACTGGAAAGACCTGCCGGATTATTTCTATAAGAAGCTGATGGCCAAATGGGCCGATTTTCTCAAACGCAAATATGGAAATGAAGAAGTATTAAAAGAATCCTGGGGATTCTTATTGCCGGGCGAGAATCTTGAAAACAATTCTGTTTTGCTGACGCCTATCGCAACACCTTTAAAAAGCGATCCGGTTCTGGGTGACACCAATCCCGCTATCCTCGAGTCACTCAAGGCAAAAGCCGGCGGTTACGGCCGAGAAGATTTTAACCGTCACCGCGGCGAGGATGTGATTGCGTTTGCCAATGAATTGATCATCACCCACAAGCAGCGGCTCGAAAAAGCGATGGACAAAATGGGCAAAGGCTGCCGACTCAGTCCGACGGTTTATGATTCCGGCAATTCCTTCCGCGTCCAGTCCAACTATATGCACCAGTTCGCCGACGCGGTCTCGACCTGCTCGTACACCAAGGGCAT
>CAZNET010000356.1:1609-3636 GCA_964571885.1 uncultured Pirellulales bacterium | reverse complement strand
GATCGAGAAGGTTTTCGCACAATACGAAGAGGCGAAGCGGATGCTGTCGAGCGCGAACCTGAGATTGGTGGTTTCTATCGCGAAGAAGTACCGCAACCGGGGGCTTAGTTTTCTTGATATTATTCAGGAGGGCAATACCGGCCTGATGCGGGCGGTGGATAAGTATGAGTACCGAAGGGGGTACAAGTTCAGTACGTACGCGACGTGGTGGATTCGTCAGGCGATTACGCGGGCGATCGCGGATCACGCGCGGACGATCCGGATTCCGGTGCATATGATCGAGACGATGAGCAAGATCCGCACGGCCAGCAAGCAGCTTCATCAGAAACTTGGCCGGGAGGCGACGATCGAGGAGATCGCGGCGGAGGCGGAGATGTCACTGGAAGAGACTCGGCGTGTGATGAAGATCAGCAAGCATCCGATCAGTCTTGATCGGCCGATCGGCGAGAGCGAGGACAGTTATTTCGGTGACTTTATTGAGGACGATGAGGTGGATTCGCCGGTGGCTTCGGCGACGCAGGAGATGCTGAAGGACCGGATCGATACGGTTTTGAAGACGCTGTCGTATCGCGAGCGGGAGATTATTAAGCTGCGGTACGGGATCGGGGACGGGTACACGTATACGCTGGAGGAGGTTGGCCGGATCTTCAAGGTGACGCGCGAGCGCGTGCGGCAGGTCGAGGCGAAGGCGATCCGCAAGCTGCAGCACCCGGTGCGGGCACGGAAGCTGGAAGGGTTTTTGGATCATAAGAATAATTAGGTCGTCGCTGGTCGCTGGTCGCTCGGGGTTGGCCTACAGTGGGTAGCGTTTTGAATTGTCGCTGGTCGCTCGTCGCTTGAAATGGCAGCCGACGTTGTCGGCTCGGGGATTGTTAAACCACCCCCGATAAAAGCATTCGAGGGCAGGCTGCGCCCGCGAAGGGCACGAAGGGAAATAAGGTAAATTACATATATTAAAGACGGGTGTGGTTCGGTTTTTACGGCATAAAGGGAGAACCCCTGCTTGGGGCAGGCAGGGACAGGGTTTTTTATTGACAGTCTTATGAATTCAAGTTAGTTTAATGTCGTTATGATCAATATCGAAGAAATAAAACCTGAAGTCGAAAGAATCTGTCGGAGTCTGCCGGTCAAGCGGCTGGGGCTTTTCGGTTCAGCTTTGAGCGAGACATTCGGCGGTGACAGTGACGTTGATGTTCTGGTGATCTTCGATTCAGGAGGGGACATAGATTATTTTGATCGATATTTTGAGCTGAAGGAACGGCTGGAAAGTCTTTTCAAGCGTGACGTCGATCTTGTTGTGGACAGGGAATTCAGAAATCCGGTATTCAGGGAGGCCGTTGATAAGACACGGGTCGTGATCTATGAACGATGAAACGCGGAAAAATCTTATTGATGTACTCCAGGCGGCCGAGGAGATCCGCGGGTTTGTTCGGGGGATGGATTTCAAGGCCTATCAGTCTCATCAGGTTACTCAGCGAGCGGTTGAGAGAGACTTCGAGATCATCGGTGAGGCATTGAACCGGATCAAGAATACCGACGAAACAATCTTGAGGGACATTACCGAGTACCATCGTATTATCGGTTTCAGGAATCTTTTGATTCACGGTTATGATGTTGTCGATGAGGCGATTGTCTGGGATGCCGTGATGAACCACCTGCCGGTTCTGACTGACGAAGTGAATAAACTACTGGGCGGCTGATATGAACGGACCGTCTTAAGAATTAAGGAAGGTTTGGAGGGTGGTTTTTAGTTTGGCGGGGGTTGAGGTTTGACATTGGCAGATGACGAGGATTTTGTAGCCGAGGGTTTTTTTATATTTCTGGGAAGCCTATGCTTTTTAGGTATTCATATGTGTTGTTGTAGAATTCTGGTTGGCGTGTGTGGTCTTCTACGTCGCCGGGTGGGACGACGATAACCATTCCTTGGCGGGCGCGGGTTAGCAGAACTCGATAGGCATTTTTGAGATATTTTTTTCGTTCTTCTTTTCTGATTTGAGTCCATCGTTTGCCACGAAAAGATAAATGTT
>CAZNET010000356.1:0-1599 GCA_964571885.1 uncultured Pirellulales bacterium | reverse complement strand
ACATACCCAGTCAAGCTCTAAACCCTGAATGTGAAATTCCGTTGCGACCTGTTCGAGGTAATAGGATGAGCGGACATCACCTTTTCCTTCAAGGAACCATAATACATGCTTTATAGGAGATTTTACGTCAATTGCATAAGGTTTTAATCGTTCTGCTTGTGAGGAAACTATCATCCCGTAACGCTCTGATCCTCTGGCGTTAACTTTTAGCCATTGTTTTGCCTTGGTGACATCTCGCGTAATTACTATTGGATATTTTTTGATCTTTTTTAAGGTCTGCCGAGCGTTTTCGGGTTCAAGGTCAAGGATTTGTTTGATTAATAAGGAGACGTTTTCTGCTCGGAATGAGCGCATTGAAACAGCAAGGTGCAATTCGTTTTTATAAGTGACATTAGTGTGAGAAGATAACTTCTTTAATGCGTCACCGGCTGCATATTCACTGTCCGTCAGGTTTGAAGAGAGATAAATATGCCAATGAGGAAAAGCTCTATTTAAGGAGTCTATCCATTCGCCTATGCCTGCTTCTCCTGTGTTTATTTCCTGACCTCCGCCGACAAGACAAACGACAACTGCCCAATCTGGGTGACGGTCAAGGCAGGATATCAGAAACTGCGGTTCAGAAATATTAAAATCAGGTATTTTCTTTCTACGATGCATAAAATTAGTTGTATGAGTTTCATTCCAAGCGCGTTGGGCTTCATCAAATAATGCGACATGGTCAATCGGGGGAGAAGGATCCCGAATATACTCGTCACGAAAATGATGAATCATTTGAATTCTTGTTTTAACTTCTCGGAATGCTTCTTTTTTTGTAATCTTATTGCGTTTAACTTTTTCTCGTTGAACTTTGTCCCGTACTAATGCTTCACGTAAAACTTCTACAAGAGGTTTATTGCCTGATAAAAACACGCAATGTTGACCGTTAGATTCATCAGAATGTTTATTGGCAATGTTGAGACCGACCAATGTTTTTCCTGAGCCGGGGACCCCTGTTATAAAACAGATCGATTTTGTATTATTATTTTTTGAAGTGTCTATGATATCAGAAACTGCATTAGATGTAAGACTAAGATTAATAGCGCTGGCGTCACTACGTGATATATCGTCAACTGAATGATTATTATAAAGGGCTTTTGCAGCTTCGATCATTGTAGGAGTTGGGCTGTAACGACCTGTTTCCCAATGTAGATAATCGATATTTTCGCCGTCAGATAATTGTAAAACGGTTGTTATGATTTCATTTAGTAGTGTTGTATTACTTTTGATTGGGAAAAATAGTTTATCGTTTTGCGGTGTCAACGCTACAGCGGGTGATACATCGTTTGACTTCGATGCGATAAGAATTGGGGCAATATAACGTTCATGGCTTGTTTCGTGGAAATTCTTTAGATCTAAGGCATAATCCCAGACTTGTTCTATGGCATAAGAATGAAATTCTTTTTCACCGATCTTAAATTCTAATACGAAGATCACTGAGCCAATAAGCAGAATAACATCCACACGTTGACCCATCCTTGGGATTGTGTATTCAAAGTAGATACGTCCCTGATATGCAGAGAGAGAGTTTTTGAGTATTTTGATTTCTTCGATCCATGCAAC
>CAZNET010000355.1:0-3640 GCA_964571885.1 uncultured Pirellulales bacterium | reverse complement strand
AGTCGAAAGAGACGGGCTTTTAGTATGAATCAAGAACAGGCTCAGAGGGAACTGATTAGGCTTTGGCTAAATAAAGCGGATGACGCGTTGGCGTCGGCTGAAGTTGAATTAAAGCAAAAGCATTTTAATTTTGCTATCAACAGATTATATTACGCCAGTTTTTATGCTGTCACGGCGTTATTATTAAAAGATGGCAAGCAGTTTTCAAGGCATTCTGCGGTTAAATCCGAATTTGTGAAGACCTATATTAAATCAGGTCCAATTGATAAAAAATGGAACGCGTTCTATCAAAAACTTTTCGATGACAGACAGCAGGGCGATTATATTCCAACGGTTACGTTTGATGAACGGGATATTTCTTCAAGGCTTGAAGAAGTTGTAGAGTTTGTGGCTGTCATTAAAGACAATATATAATCCTCAGATATATGACCAAACTATCAATCTGGCTTCGTGCGGTTCGGCCGTTTTCATTCACCGCATCGGTGATCCCTGTTGTTATCGGTGCGGTGGCAGCATTAGGATTTGAGGGAGCCGTTGCCTGGTCATTATTTCCATTAGTAGTAATCGCATCGGTTGCGTTTCACGCTGCGACGAATCTTGTCAGTGACTACTTCGATTATGAAAACGAAGTCGATAAAGATTATACCTTCGGCTCCAGTGGCATCATCGTCGAAGGTCAGTTAAAACCAAAACAGGCCCTGGTTGGCGGATTGATTTTGTTTGTGATTGGATTGGCAATCGGGATTATTTTTTTTATATATCGAGGCTGGCCGATCGCGATACTGGGGATCGTCGGTTTTTTAGGCGGTTTTTTTTATTGCGGCAGACCTGTCGGTTATAAATACCTCGCATTAGGTGACTTGGGAGTCTTTATTTTGATGGGACCGTTAATGGTCATCGGTTCCTATCTGGTCCTGACTGGTACATATAGTCACTCAATATTGCTGATATCATTACCGATCGGGATGCTTGTCACCGCTATCCTGCATGCCAACAATACCCGTGATATCAAACACGACCTCGAAGCGAAGATCAAAACAATGGCCAACCAGTCCGGCCATCGCCTGGCCAAAATCGAATACAGTTTCCTTGTCACCGGCCCCTATCCTTTCGTCTTGATCCTGATCGCCGTGGATATCATCTCGATCTGGTCGCTGCTGGTTTTTCTCAGTATCCCGCTGGCACTGAAAAATATCAATCTCATCAAAAAAAGCGATCCCGAACAGCCCGAAACGATTGCTTTTGCCGATGTCGAAACCGCCAAACTGCATTTACTGTTCGGCCTGCTGTTCGCCGCGGCCATCACCATCGGAGCGTTCGTATCATGATTTCTTTATTGTCACTATGCACCGCCGCCTTTGCCCTGTGGTTTTTGATCTTCTCGCCATGGACAAAAAACCTCATCGATTTCTGGCTTGCCATGTCCCTTTCTTCGGCATCCCTGGCGATCGTTTCACTCTTAATGCAAAGAAAAAACCTCAAAGAGCTTTTTCGATTCAAACCAATGTTTATCCCGGTCGCTGTTACAGTTTCATTTGTTTTATATATCGTATTCGCTCTCGGGAATTTCGTCGTTTCGTTTATCCCGTTTTTCAGCGTGCAGGTTGTCAATATCTACGGCATCAAGGACGGCATCCCTGTTATCTGGATCGTCTTGATGATGACCCTGATCATCGCTCCGGCAGAAGAAATATTCTGGCGAGGATTCGTGCAGAGACGTCTGACCGAAAAATTTGATCTTTTGATCGGTTTCGCGGTCGCGACCTTGCTGTACAGCCTCGTACATGTCTGGTCTTTGAATTTAATGCTGATAGCGGCGGCACTGGTATGCGGATTTTTCTGGGGTCTGCTGACACTATACTACAGATCACTCTGGCCCGCGATCATCTCACACATCATCTGGGATCTGGCGGTATTTATCATTTTTCCTTTTCACTGATATGAAACAGATAATTAATAACAAAAACAATGTCGCCGGTATGTTCGAGTCAATTGCCAACAAATACGATCTGTTGAACAATCTGCTGAGTCTCGGTATCGATACATACTGGCGAAAACAGGCCGCGGGCTTCGCTGATGCAGCCGAGTACAATACCATGCTCGATATGTGCTGCGGAACAGGGGATTTCGCCTTTGAATTTGCCAGACAGTATCCGCAGATCGAACATACTACCGGCTGCGATTTGAGTGAAAATATGATCGATCTTGCCCAACAAAAAGAAAAGCGATTCAGAAAAAAGCATCCAAACCGATCATTAAATTTTCATTGGCTTACCGGCGATTGCCTTGAGACCGGCTTCGACGAAAACAACTTCGATCTGGTCACATGCTGTTTCGGTGTCCGCAACATGCAGGACCTTCAAAAAGGTTTAATCCAAATGCACCGTCTGCTCAGACCCGGCGGCAAGGTCTGTATCCTTGAATTCTCCATGCCGAAAAGCCCTTTAATAAAATTGATCTACAAAATATATCTCACTTTTATGATCCCGCTGGCTGGATTGATAATCGCGAATAATTACAGGGCGTACCGCTATCTGGCCGAGACAGTAATAAAATGGTCAAAACAGGTTGATTTAGCCGCTGAAATGAAAAAAACCGGATTTATTGAAGTAAATGCAAAACCGCTTACTTTCGGTGTTTCGACGGTTTATACCGCGATTAAACGCTGATTTGAAATCTTTTCGCCGTCCGGTGCAATTTTCGGTTTTTATGGATTTTTTGCTTAAATTATGTAATATGATGATTTTACCTTAATAGCTGAAAATTTACATGATATTGACATAGCAAAGAAATGGAAATTTAGGAGTAGTTTAGATAAATGGCTTTAAAACCAGGTGCGTATCATTTCAATGACATAGAAAAAAAATGGCAGCGGTATTGGCAGGACAACAAAACCTTTAAGGCTGTTGATTGCGATCCGGATAAACCCAAGTATTACGTTCTGGACATGTTCCCGTATCCCAGCGGCCAGGGCCTTCACGTCGGCCACCCGGAAGGCTATACCGCCAGTGACATTGTCGCCCGCTACAAACGCATGAAGGGCTTCAATGTCCTGCACCCAATGGGGTGGGACGCTTTCGGCCTGCCCGCCGAACAATACGCTGTTAAGACCGGAACCGACCCTTCTATCACCACTGAGAAAAATATCGATAACATGCGGCGACAGATCAAATCGCTGGGCTTCAGTTACGACTGGGACCGCGAGGTCAGCACCACCGATCCGAATTATTATAAGTGGACGCAGTGGATCTTTCTGAACTTATACAATTGCTATTTTGATGAAGATACGCACAAAGCCAAACCGATCGATCAGTTGCCGATCCCTGAAGGCTTGAGCGAGGAAGAAAGAAAGCTGTATATTGACGATCATCGCCTGGCTTATGAGGCGGAAGTGCCCGTCAATTGGTGTCCCGAACTGGGAACGGTGTTGGCTAACGAAGAAGTGATCGGCGGCGTCAGCGAACGGGGAAGCCATCCGGTTATCAGAAAACCGATGCGTCAATGGATGCTGCGAATTACAAAATACGCGGAGCGCCTGCTTGAAGATTTGAAAGAGGTGGACTGGACCGAATCGATCAAGAAACTCCAGGTTGACTGGATCGGCAAAAGCATCGGTGCCGAGGTCAATTTCAAGGTCGAT
>CAZNET010000354.1:0-3646 GCA_964571885.1 uncultured Pirellulales bacterium | reverse complement strand
TCCGGGTAGAGCTGGAAAACGGCCATGAGGTGATGGCGCACGTTTCCGGTAAGATGCGTATGCACTTTATCAGAATCCTGCCGGGCGACGAGGTGACCGTTGAAATGTCACCCTATGATCTTAACAGAGGCCGAATTATTTTAAGAAATTGATATTGGTGAAAATATGAAAGTTCGAAGTTCCGTAAAACGAATTTGTGAAAACTGTAAAGTTATCCGCCGTAAAGGTGTGGTACGCGTGATATGCACGAACCCTCGACACAAACAGCGTCAAGGGTGAATGGTATGTTAATAAAGAAGCTAAGGTAAGGAGTCATTATGCCGCGTATTGTTGGTATCGATATACCAAATGAAAAATCAATATGGATCGCTTTGACGTATATCCACGGCATCGGCCGGTATTCGTCGGAACAGATTCTCGAAGAAGCGAAAATTGATAAATCTATAAAAGCCGGTAAGCTCGGTGAAGATGAGATCAGCCGTATTACGCAAATCATCGACAGCAAGTTTATTGTCGGTGGTCAGTTGCGAAGGCAGGTCGCTCAGAATATCAATCGTTTGAAAGAGATTGCCTGTTATCGCGGGATAAGGCACCGAAGAGGATTGCCGGTTCGCGGGCAATGCACGCAGAGCAATGCCAGGACCAGGAAAGGACCAAGAAAGACCGTTGCAGGTAAGAAGAGTGTTAAGGAAGCAAGATAACCGAATTTGATAATATTAGGTTGTGATAAAAAATGGCAAAAAGTTCAAGAAAGAAAATAAGAAGAAATGTTGTTAAGGCGATCGTTCATATTAAAGCAACGTTCAATAACACCTTGATTACCATAACGGATATGGACGGTGATGCGATTTGTTCCGGCTCGGCAGGGAGTATCGGATTCAAAGGCTCGCGAAAAAGCACGCCTTTTGCCGCCCAGCAGGCGGCCCAGCGGTGCGCCAATTCGGCGATGCGTTATGGCGTCAGGGAAGTAGAAATAAGAGTAAAAGGTCCCGGTTCCGGTAGAGAATCGGCGATATCCGCAATTCAACAGGCAGGCTTGAGAATTTCTTCGATCGAAGATGTTACACCGTTACCGCATAACGGGTGCAGGCCTCCTAAACGAAGACGAGTATAATTTTTTGGAGTTATAAGAAGGTATGGGACGTTACCTCGGTTCATCATGTAAGTTATGCAGACGCGAAGGCATGAAGCTGATGCTGAAGGGTATTCGTTGTGAAACCGCGAAATGCCCGGTCGAGAAAAAGCAGCGTAACCTCGCGCCCGGCATGCACGGCTGGCGTCGTGGCAGAGCCAGCGAATATGGCGTTCGTCTGCGTGAGAAGCAGAAAGTGAAACGATACTATGGTTTGTTCGATAAGCAGTTTATGAAATGCTACCGGCAGGCTGAACGAATGAAGGGCAATACCGGTGAAACTTTATTGCAGCTTCTGGAGAGAAGGCTGGATAACGTAATTTATAAATTGAACTTTGCGCCGTCACGTAAATCAGCCCGTCAGCTAATTCGGCATGGGCATATTTATGTAAACGGACAAAAAGTCAATATCGCCAGTTATCTGACAAAAATAGGCGATAAGATAACTGTTAAAAATTCGGATAAGAGCAAAAAAACGGTTCAAAAGCAGTTGGAAAGCAATCCAGGGTTCGCGACTCAAAGCTGGCTTCAGCTTGACAGAACCCAACCCGCTGCGACGATCGTGGCGCTGCCGACCCGAGAAGATGTTCAGATTCCGATTGAAGAACAGCTTGTTGTTGAATTTTGTTCCCGATAACGGGTTAAGTATAATCGTTTTAGGTTCATGGATTGGCCATGACTGTAACTGTTAGTCATAGGAGAATTATATGCGAGTAACATGGCGTGGATTAGAATTGCCTACACGCGTTGAACAGGACAACTTAGTCTCAACGCAAAAGTACGGGCGTTTTTATATTGAGCCGTTTGAAAGAGGCTTTGGTACGACGATTGGTAACAGCCTTAGACGGATATTGTTGTCGTCACTCGAAGGCAGTGCCGTTACCTCCGTGAAGATCAAGGGTGTCGATCACGAATTTGCATCCATTGATGGTATTATGGAGGATGTTACCGATATAATTTTGAATGTTAAAAATCTGACCATACATCTGCAGGATGACGGCCCCGAAACGATGACCATTTCGGCTAACGAGGCAGGTGTGATCACGGCCGCTGATTTACAGGCGGATCCTTCGATTGAAATTATCGATAAGGATCAGGTGATTGCGACGCTGACGGAAAAAGTCAATTTTGAAATGGAAATGACTGTTGAAAAAGGCCGAGGCTATGTTCCCGCTTCAGAAAGAATTGCTGATGAAGACAGATACGAGCAGGAAATCGGGCAAATTGCTCTCGATGCTGTTTTTTCTCCTGTGACCCGTGTTCGCTATTCCACAGAGAATACACGCGTCGGCCAAAAAACGAATTACGACAGATTGATCCTCGAAATTTGGACCGATGGCACCGTCAGCCCGGAAATGGCGCTGGTCGAAGCCGCTAAGATTTTACGCAAGCACGTCAATCCGTTTATTCAGTACTTCCAGGTTGGAGAAGAGACGATTGTGGATCAATTGGAAGAAGAACCCGTCGTTGAAGAAAGCGTCGATACGGAGCTAATGGAAAAGCTCAATACGCCGGTTGCCGAACTTGAACTCTCGGTGCGGGCCAGCAATTGTCTGGAATCTGCCAAGATCGATACGATCGGGCAGTTGGTGCAGATGACTGAAGCGGATTTGTTGAAAATCAGAAGTTTTGGAAAAACAAGTTTGCGCGAAATTAAAAGAAAATTGGCGGATATCGGCTTGTCATTGGGCATGACTGATTTAAATGTAGCAGAACAGAAATAGTTTTAGATTATTCAGGTGTTTAGGAAGTTATTATGCGTCATAGAGTAGCAGGTCGTCGTTTAGGTCGTTCAAGTTCTCATCGTTTGGCGATGCGAAGGAATATGGTCGCTTCGCTTTTTGAGCATGAGACCATCTCGACAACCGTAGAAAAGGCCAAAGAAGTCAAGGGATTTGCCGAAAAGCTGATTACGCTCGCGAAGAAAGGCGATCTGGCTTCAAGACGAAGAGCCATAAAACTTTTGGGTGACAGAAATATTATAACAGAACAAGAAGGCCAGTCCGTTCAAACAGGCACGGTTATCGGTAAACTGTTCAGCGAGATTGGACCACGTTATCTTGACAGGCCCGGCGGTTATACGAGGATTATCCTATTGTCAATGAATCGGCTGGGTGACAACGGGCAGCTTGTTTTATTGAAACTTATCGGCGAGGATGAACCGGTAGAATCAAAAAAGAAAGAAAAAACGAAAATGGCAAAAGAGCCAGAAGGTGAAGCGGCCGTTGAAGTTGAGGAAGCCGAAAAGGCTCAGATTCCGGAAGAAGAAAAGGCTCCCGAAGCCAAGACCGAAGAGGTTGAAGAACAGGCTAAGGCTGAAGAATCCGCAGAAGAATCGGAAGACAAAGCCGAAACTGAAGAAAAAAAAGAAGAATAAGGCGGTTACTACTTCATGACCAGGGATGACTGTATATTTTGCAAGATCGTGGACGGTGACATACCTTCTGTGAAGGTTTATGCAGACGATAATGTTATCGCGTTTCTGGATATCGGTCCCATCAGCGACGGCCATAC
>CAZNET010000353.1:0-3670 GCA_964571885.1 uncultured Pirellulales bacterium | reverse complement strand
CCGGTAAACATGATAGCCCGCCAGGTCTGATTCCGTATTATCATCCCAGTCCAGAGTGATCTGGTCAGTCCCCAGCGCAGTCGCCGCTAAATTTGACGGAGCTGCCGGTGGGGTTGTATCCGCACTGGTCGTTGCATTGTCCTCGTTAGATGGCCCCGATTCATTGGATGCAAGATCAACGGCTGTTACTTTATAATAATAGGTTGTCGAGCCGGCAAGCCCCATATCCGAATAGTCGCTGGTCGCTACAGATGACGCGATCCGGTTGACGCTTGAGATAACGAAGCCCGGCGACGTGTCCCGATAGACATTATAATAGGCAAGGTCTGTTTCAGGATTGTCGTCCCAGTCAAGATCGATGCGGTTGGAACCCATACACATCGCGGAAAGATTCGTCGGTTCGTTCGGAGCGACCGCGTCGGTAGAATGACGGCCGACAAAATGAGCGACATGATAGGCACCTGTTTGCAGGGCTGGTATACCGCTTAACAGCTCTCTTGTCTCGCCGCCCTGAGTCTCTTCGACAATCACCTCGTGGGCACTGATTGTCGTACTTGAATGCTGGCCTCCCATGGTGAAAGACAGCGAAGATTCATTACTTCGATACATCGGATAAATATCATAAGGAAAATTCATCATGCCGGTATAGGCAAAGTGACCTCGAACCTCGGTCGAACCGCCATTGATGGTTTCGACCAGCATGCCGCCGTTTTCCGTCTTATAGCCTAAGATCCAGGCGTTGCTTCCATTATTGATGAAATGCGTTTTACCGGTGGCTGAGGTTGGGGCTCGGCTTTCAATACCAAGGTGTCTTGCATAAAAACCGCCGCCGCCCGCGATCTGAAGATTACGTAATCTGCCTGAAATAACGTCTTCGAAAAATACGTCACCCGAACCGGTGATGACCGTACCGGCCGCTTTTGAAAATCTTACCACAAGCGACCTGTTGCTCGATACATTATCCACCGTAACCGTATCGTAGTTCGGATTGAAAGAGGGCATCTCCAGTTCGACAACCGCCGGTGAGGAAGGACTGTCAACCAGTTGGAAGATCGGTCCGGGATTGGAGGTAATACTGCCCTGGCTGAAAAAGACCACTCGCTTGACATTACCCCGCAGATAAACTTGAGTGCCGATGCTGTACGTTCCGCCTTCCGGCAGATAAACCGTCGATTTACCCGAATCGATGGCCGCCTGAATACCCGCGGTGTCATCCCCGCCGTCCGGCGCCGCACCATAATCGTCCACATTGGCCCAGTCGTTCATATCTTCGTCCCAGTCCGGGATGGGCGTTTCCCTGATCGGCAGATTCAGCGACACTTCGCTTTGGGGCCAGAGCGTATCGACATCGTGCGTGCAGAATTCGGAAACGTACGGACCGGTGACATCGTATCCGTTACCCGCGGAGTTGTCGATGGCCATATTGTACCCGCAGGTCTCGACATTCCGAACGAATCCGTGACCGCCGGTGATCTGGACCGCCGGGTTGGACGCCGAGCCGCCCGCCAGTCTGGAATCGAGCAATGTCAATGTGCCGTTTGAGGTATATACCGCCCTGCAGGTATTGTCACTGTACAGGTTGCGGATGTTCAGCTCTCCTTCGGATCGATAAATACCGTAATTATTTTGATTGGAAAGATAAATGTTTTCCAGGGTCTGGCTGTGAAAGGCGCTTGCCTGAATACCGGTGTTGAAACCATCCACTTCGATATTTTTAATAAGCAGCGGCCCTGACAGACTGCCGGCGGAGGTCTTCAGGCCGATCTGCCCCTGGCCGTCCCGTGATATGATTTTCAGGTTGGCGGCCGCCCCGTTATTGCTGGTATGGTATTCCAGACCGATCGCGCCGGGATTACCCGTTCCGGTATCAATGGTAAGATTACGAACATATTTTCTGAATGTATCGGCCCCGTTCGGTGTCACTCTGATAACACTTTTTGTACCGGCAAAAGCAGGACAATTGTCATCTGCTTTTATGATCGTCCCGTTGGTACTCTGACCGATGAACATCCTGGTTGAGTAGCCGCCGGTTATGGAGACCTGATTGGTAACACGGTAAATTCCATCCGGCAGATACACGTAAGTATTATTCGTGGCCGCGTTCGTTAAGATCGAAGTTACATCGGCTACGCCGGTGTTGTCGGCACTGTAAGGCGGTTTGGTTATATCGACAACGCCCGCATCGTCCGGGATAACCCGATTCATGGCGAAGCTGCCCTTTTGACCCCAGTTGCTAACGAGGAGGGCATAGTCTTTGAAATTAACCGTTCCGCTGAAATCGGCATCCGGGCTCGATGTTGACGGACAGGAGATTGTATCCAGCCACTGATCGGCCAGTTCTTTCAGATCCTTGCCGTTAACCAAGCTGTCGCGGTCAAAATCCCCATCGGGATAGGGTTTATAAACGGCCCCAAAGACAATACCGCTCAGTGCAATCACAACTAAAAATAAACAGAAATTTGATTGTTTAAGTAATCGAATCATTTCATCACCTTCCCAAATAAAACTAAAGTTTTTTATAATTACTTTCATTAATTCGGCCTGAATTTATTTTTTAAAGTTTTAGCATTTCTACTGCCTCGGATTTCTTTGGCCAAAGCAACCTTGATAAAGTTTTACTGATTTCCTGCGAGCGATCCTGTGAGAAAAATGAGTCAGAAATGTAAACATGACAAACACCCCATATCACTAAGTTACTGCCTGACCTGTACAATACCATCCTCCTAAATACGATCATTTCTTAATACGGATACACCGGCCTGACCCGATATCCATAATTGACCCTATTTTAGCAAAATTATGGCATAAAATCAAGAACAAACTTGTCAGAAGGTTATTAAGCATACAAAATAACTGTTTGGATGAAATAAAATAAACCTATAAAAATTTTCATTATGCCCAAATCAAGCAACGACAATGACTTATAAAATATCTAAAAAAACATACGTCCTTTTTTGAAGGCGGTGCGTGTCAAAATTTTCTTAATAAAATCACTTAATCCGGCAGGTAATTATCCATTTTGAGCAAATTTTTATCGGACATAAAGAGGAAGCTGGGGAACAGGGATTCGAACCCCGACTAACTGATCCAGAGTCAGTCGTGCTACCATTACACTATTCCCCAACAATTTCGTATATTGTATGGTATAATGATACTATGTCAATTGTCAATTGACTCATAGATCGGTCGATATATAAATTAAATTATGAAAATACCAATTTTACAGTATATTATAGCCGTTTTTTGCATCATTATCATCGGATGCAACAACGGTCAATCAGAAGAAAAGATCTGGGAGGATGTCAAGATCGGCGATATCGCTCCAATTGACAGCCGTCAAACGGGGATCGGTTCAATGCTTCAAACGATAAATTTCAAAACCTTTATTTTCGAGATTCCCGTTGAAAATTTCAATGCGGTCAATGGCGTCTGGCCGATGCTGCATACGAGGCAATTGAGATTTAACGATTACGAGAGCTTCAGATTGAACGGTTTCGTCGCCGGATTCGGGCAAGTCCAAATATGGAACAATGTCCGCAATGTTCTTGTCGAAGCAAAAACTCAGAATTCGCAAAGTGTTACCATGCTGTTAAATGACGGTCAGGCCGATTTGCTTGAGTTGGCAAGGTTGTATGAACAGAAAAGTGTATTTCACTATACAAAAGAAGGG